>DASWRM010000048.1 GCA_036403155.1 Gaiellales bacterium
TGCTGGACGTGCGACGAAGGCGACACCGTCCAGATGTCCCCTGAGCGCACGAAGGCGATCAGGCCGTTCGATCCGGGATACGCAGCCCGTGCCGTCGTTGCACCTCCAACCAGCGCCGAACAGAGCAGCACTGCGATCACCATGGCTCGTACCCGAAGCTCGCTCATTGCGCACCTCTCCCTCGACAACCATTCGAGCATGGCTGCCGCACGCCGCGCCCGCCTCCGCGGCGCCACCCATACGCCGACGGTAGTTGTCCGCACCGCCCACCACGACGCCTGGCGGCCGGCGGCCGTCAGCGGACGAGGAAGGCGTCGACGTTCACCCGCGGCCGGCCGGACGTGCCCGCGACGACCAGCCTCACGCTGTGGGTGCCCGTCGTCGTCCACGATGTGCCCCAGAGCACGGAGCTTCCGTCAACGTCCTCCCCGGTGAACGGATCCTCCTCGACTGCCGTCGGCCGGTTCTCGTCGACCGTTGCGCGGAGCGTCCCGTCCACGTAGATGCGCACCTTTCCGAGGCCCGCGTTCAGGTCGGTCGGGGCTGCGAAGCCGACCGCCGATCCGGTGAACGTGAATCGCACGCTGTCCCCGGCTGCAGCGCTGTCGTGCAGTGCTCCGCCGCTCGCGAGCGACGCGAACGCGGATGTCGCATCGACATTCCACGAACCGCCGTAGGCGACCGATGGGCTGGCATCCTCGGTCTTCGCGACCGAGAACGCAGGCCCGGCGTGCCAGGTGCCGACGTTCGCGTAGTTGTCGGTCGCCTGCATGCGGAACTGGTGCGTCGCACCGTAGGCGAGCGAGACGTCGAACGAGGTCGCCCACGGCGGCTCCACGTCCTGATCGGGCGATGCCCAGGCCCCTCCGTTGGTTCGCCCCTGAACGGCATACCGGTGGATTCCGCCGGGATCGGTTGCCGCCCAGGACAGCCGGACGGGAGCGGCGTCGTTGACCAGTCCGCCGCTCCACGCCGGAGCCGGCGCCTTCGTCACGACCGGGAGCGTTGTGTCTCCCGGTGTGAATGCCGCCGCATCGTCGACCGGAATCCCGGCCGGAGGAAACGCCTGGTAGAAGAACTGCCGCCCGCCGAATACGTACAGCTTGCCTCCGAGCACCGCGGAGGCGGAATCGGTCGCGTCGAACGGCATGTCCTGCGCATACGCGGCCACGCCGGCCGAGACGTTGAGCACCAACGTGCCCGGAATGGTCGAGTACTGCATGTCCTGCTGGGGATCGCACGCGCATGCCCCGCCGAGCAGGTACACGCGGCCGTCGGGCCCTGTGCGGATCGCCGGCCGGAACTGATCGGTGAAGACGTGGTCGAGCTTCGCGAATGCGTTGGTGCCCGGGTTGTAGGAGACCGCATCGACCTTGTCGTACTGGTCTCCCAACCGCACGGTCGTGTCGACCAGCGGCGATCCCTCGGGATGCCACCGCCCGGTGGCCGGGTCATATGAGTCCTCCCCGGCCAGGCTGCCGCCGATCGCGTACAGCCGACCGCTCGCGCCAACGCCGGCGACGAAGCCGGTACGACCGCTGGTCGGCGCACGCACCGCGCTCCACGCATCCGCGGCGGGGTTATAGCGATATGCGGCCTGCGGCCGGTTGGCGCTGCCGAGCACGTACAGCATTCCCCCACTGCCGACGACGCTCGGCGCGTCGAGGGCAACCGGCGCCGGCGCCTTCTGCGTCCAGCTGTCCGTCGACGCGTTGTAGGCGTAGAGCGTCCGCGTGGGCACCAACGAGGCATTCAGACCACCGACCACGTAGATCAGCCCATTCTTCAGCGAGGTCGCGCCGGGCGCGCTGCGCGGCTGCGGCATGGGCTCGATCGACGACCATGGGGCGGCACCTGCGAATGCCGGCAGCGCTGCGGAGAGCACGGAGATGGCGATTGCCGCAACCGTGCCGCGGCGACGTATCTGAGATGCATTCATGTCGCATCACCTCTGTTCGGAGACCCTTCGAACCCTTACGGGGCACGGCCACCGCGGCGTCGGTGCACACGCGGACGTGCTGAGGTGGGAACTACGCAGCCGTGTCCGGGGGGCCGTCGGCGGGACAGCTCACCTGCTGCGCGCGCGCATCCCGCTCAGGCGGCGACCATGCGGAGGTGGGAGCCGAGGCCGCTCACCTCGACGAAGCGCTCGACCGTGGCGCTCGGCACGACCTCGAACGCCATCCCCGCCTTTTCGGACCGAAGCGCGCCGTGCAGCAGGCAGCCGATGCCGGTGGAATCGATGAAGGTGACGGCCCTGAGGTCGACCCGGATCGCGGGCACCTTCTGGAGCTGCACACGCTCGAGCGCATCGATCAGCTTCCTGCACGTGCCGACGTCGATCTCACCGGCGCACCGAATCACCGCGGCGTCCGTATCGCTCCACATGGTCACGTCGAGCATCGGCATCGGACGGAACCGCTACCCGCGCCCGTCTTCGAGCTAAACGTGCAGGGAGCGGCCGGCCGCGCGCGTTTGGGCGGGGCGTCGACGGGGTACGCGCGCGCAATGGCGCGGCGCCCAAGCACCTCGCACACGCCCTCCGCCGGGCGCCGCGCCGATCCCTTCCGCAGGTAACCCCGCGAGACCGCCACGCCCCGCATGCCGGGCCGCACCAGCAGCGATCGGTTGTCGTTGCCGTCAGGCCACGCGGGTGTGCGGGCCGTGGCGCTTCGCCTCGTACATCCGCCGGTCGGCGGTGCGAATCAGCTCGTCGGCCGTCCGCCCGTCCCGGGGATGCACGGCTGTGCCGATGCTCGCCGTCAACGGAAAGGCCCCGGCCTCCGTCTCGACGGGTGCAGCAAGCGACTCACGGATGCGGGCGGCCGTGCGCTCGGCCAGCTCGTCGGCCTTCGCCGCCGGCAACGCGCGAAGCAGGACAACGAACTCGTCGCCGCCATGCCGCGCGACCAGATCGTCGCCGCGGACGACGGTGCGCAGGCGTGCCGCCACGTCGGTCAGCACGGTGTCGCCGACCGCATGGCCGTGCGTGTCGTTGACCGCCTTGAAGCCGTCCAGGTCGAGGAACAGCAACGCCGTCATGCCGTCCCCGGCGCCGGCGATCGCGGCCGTCATCGCCTCATACAGCGACCGGCGGTTTGCGAGCTGCGTGAGGCCGTCGTGGTACGCCATCTGCTTCAGCGCCAGCTGGGCGGCGCGGCGCTGCACGTCGAGCTCGTCGCGTTCGACGAAGAGCAGCGACAACCGCAGCAGCACGAGCACCGCGATCAACGCACCGATCAGTGCGAGGGCGCGCACGTCGTTTGCGTTCGTTGCCGCGTCGAACCCGATCGTCGCCGGCGTGGCGAGGAGCGCGGCCGTCAGCAACGCCAGCCGTGGCAGCGTCAACCGCCCGTAGGGCGCCGTGGCCCTCTCGGCGGCCTTTCCGACGGACGGCGAGAGCGCCGCGGCGCCGAGCAGAACGTAGAACGCGAAGTATCCGGCGTTCACCCAGGATGCCGCGGTGAAGCTGGCATCGACACGCATGCGCGCGTAGATCACGTCCGTCACGAGCACGGTTGCGAACGCGGCCGTCGCCCAGCGCACCGACGTGTTCCGCAGGCCGCCTGCGAAGGCGAGCTGGATCACTCCCACCAGGAGCAGGTAGTCCATCGTCGGGTAGACGACGGTGACGGCGGCGGCGAGCGTCGAGCTCTGGTGCGCCTCCGCCGAGGGCGCGATGGCCGCGAACCAGATGATCAGGCCCGCAGCCAGTCCCACGATCGAGGCATCGACCAGGTCGGCGGCACGCGGCCGGCCGCCGCGGACGAGCAGCGCGAGGGCGACGAGCAGCGGCAGGTACGCGAGCAGGTAGAGCAGGTCGGCCGCCGAGGGAAACGGCGCCTCGGTGCCGGTGAACCATCGGTGGGCATTCCAGACGCCGTCGCCGCCGACCCACAGGACGATCCCGAGCAGCAGCATCGTCCATGCGGAGCCGCTTCGATTGCGGCGGTTGCCGAGCCATATGGCGGCGACGCCGCTCACCCCGATCAGCTGGTAGAGCGCGTGGCTCGCGTCCGGCCCGACGGGGACGACGAAGTAGGCGACGCTCAGCGCGGATCCCGCCGCGAGGTATGCGAGCACGGCCGCGTTCCGCGAACCGATGAGGCGCAGTTCAGCCATCACATCGGTATCGCGCCGTGCGGGGGACAAATGGATCCCCCATCCGGGTGATGTCAGGCCCGGCGGCGGGTCAGAGGCCCTTGGCCGCCCAGCCGTACGAGGTATCGGGCTTGAAGCCGTCCGGCTGCCTGCCCTCGACGATCGTGATCACGTCGTGCTCGTGCAGCACGTACTTCCCGAGCTCCGAGTTCGGCGTGCCGTTCACCCACATCTCGACGCCGCCGCAGTAGCCGCCGATGCACTTCGAGTCGAAGCGGACGCCCCAGACGTTGAACACGTCCTGCAGCGGCGGCGCGAAGTGCTTCTCGCCGGCCTCCATGTGGATGATCCCCGTGTCGTCGTGGGTGTGGATCGCGGCCAGCGTCTGGGTGGCGGCATCGATGCCGACCTGCGACGGGATCGGCGTCTCGCGGCCGTCGACATAGAGCGTGATGTGGACGTGGAAGTGCGTCAGGTACTGCATCGTCTCGCTCGATGGGGGAAGCCCCATGGCGGCGATCGCCTGCTGCAGGTTCTCGTAGTTGGGCTGCCAGGTGCCCTGGCTGACCGGGTCGAACTTCGCGGTTGAGTTGCGATCGGCGATCACCGCGGGCGTGCCGCCGCTGCCCCCGCCACCGCTGGACGAATCGCCGCGTGTCAGCACGATCGCCGCCACGATCGCGACCGCCGCCACCACGATCGCTCCGCCGACGACCCATGCCCATGGCGGCACGCCGCCGCCTCCGGCGGCCGACTTGCGGCCCTTGCGCGAGATGCCCTCGCCGGTCCCAAGCCGCCGCGCGCGGTTCTCGTTCGTCCGCTGCTTCTGCCGCTGGCTCACGGCGGGCACTATAGACTCGGCCCCCGATGCCCGAGCGCAGCACGGGTCACCCTGCGGTGCGGTTCTGCCCCTTCTGCGGGCAGCCGCTCGGGAGCTTCTTCGGTGCCCGGATCGAGGGCGGCGCCGCGTGCTGCGACCGCTGCGGGGAATGTTTCAGGGTGCTGGACGTTGAACAGGAAGAGGACATCGATGACGCGCCGGCGTGAGGCGTCCGGGCGTTTTTGTGGAGACTGGAGAGCAATGACTGAGATTCGCGATGTGATCATCATCGGGGGCGGTCCCGCGGGCTACACGGCGGCGCTGTATGCGGCGCGGGCCAACCTGCGCCCGCTCGTCTTCGAGGGGTTCGCGTACGGCGGCCAGCTGATGATCACGAGCGACGTCGAGAACTACCCCGGCTTCGAGGAAGGCATCATGGGCCCGGAGCTGATGGCGACGATGCGCAAACAGGCGGAGCGCTTCGGCGCCGAGCTGGTCGCAGACGACGTCACCCGCGTCGACTTCTCGAACCGGCCCTTCAAGGTCTATGTGGGCGACGAGGAGCATGTCGCGCGCACCGTGATCGTCGCCACCGGCGCCACCGCGCGCCAGATCGGCCTGCCCAGCGAGCGGCACCTGCAGGGCATGGGCGTCAGCTACTGCGCCGTGTGCGATGCCGCGTTCTTCCGCGACAAGCACGTGATCGTGGTCGGCGGTGGCGACAGCGCGATGGAGGAGACAAGCTTCCTGGCGAAGTTCGCCACCGACGTCAAGCTGGTGCACCGGCGCGACGAGTTCCGTGCGTCGAAGATCATGATCGAGTACGCCCGCTCCAAGCCGAACGTGGAGTTCATCACCAGCGCCGTGGTGGAGGAGGTGCTGGGCACCGATGAGCAGAAGGTGACGGGCGTCAGGATCAAGGACACGGTCACCGGTGAGACGCGCGACCTGCCGGCGGACGGGCTGTTCGTCGCGATCGGCCACGATCCGACGACCGGGCTGTTCCGGGGCATCCTCGACATGGACGACGCGGGATACCTGATCACCAGGGACGGATCCACCGCGACCAACATCGAGGGCGTGTTCGCGGCCGGCGATGTCGTCGACCACGTGTACCGCCAGGCGGTCACGGCGGCGGGCATGGGCTGCATGGCGGCGCTCGACGCCGAGCGGTGGCTGGCCCATTCGCAGCCGGTCGAAGCTGCGGCCGCCGCTTCCAACGTGGCCTGAATCCAGCCGGCACCGCGGCCAGTACGCTTCGAATAATGCCTCGCTACTGGATCTGCCCGAACTGCGGCACCCGCGCCATCGACGACGACGGCCGCGACGGCCTGTCCCACCAGCAGGTCGGCTGTGTCAAGTGCGGCTTCGGCTTCCTGTTCGAGCTGCTGGAGGACTTCTACCCGCCGGCGAACGCCGGGTTCGTCGCGTGCGACAACGACACGCGCGTCATCTCGTGCGGCAAGGGCGTCTTCGAGCTGACGGGGTACGGCGAGGGCGACGTGCTCGGCAAGCCGCTGGTCGAGGCGTTCGGGCTGTCGGGCTTCGCGGGCGACGCCAACCCGGTCAGCGTGGTCATGGAATGGGGTGTGCGCAAGCTCGACCAGCCGCTGGTCCTGCGACACAGAAGTGGCCGCCAGAAGGCCGTCCGCGTCGATCTGTTCCCCGCCTACGACGATGACGGCGGCCTGCTCGCGTCGCTTGCTCCGCGCCGCGAGGAGTAGCGCTACCTGCCTTCGAGCTCCCGCTCGACCAGCGCCTGGAACCGCTCCACGACCTCCAGCTGGCGCAGCCGCCGGTCCACCAGCCGGCGCTCGCCGGCCTCGTCCGAGCCGGTGAGCACGCCGAGCGACTCCAGCACCGCGGTGTCGCGCGCGCCCAGCTCGTCGCGCGCCGTCCGCTCGAGCTCGAGCCAGGCAAGACGCATCCGCGCCCCGTCCAGGTCGTCGCGAAGCCGCTCGGCGTGGCGCGACAGCCGCTCCGCATAGAGCTCGATCTCAATCCGCGTCATGGGCGCCATGATGCCGCCGGCACGTGTCACGGGGCAAGGCCCGCAGCGATCCGAATGGGTGCCGTCACACGCGCGACGACGGGCACACGTCCTTCACCGCGCACTCGGCGCACCGCGGCCGCCGCGCCTCGCAGACGCGCCGGCCGTGGAAGATCAGCACGTCCGACACCTGCAGCCAGCGTTGGCGCGGGAACAGCCGCATCAGCGCCCGCTCGACCTTGACCGGGTCGGTGTGCCGCGTCAGGCCGAGCCGGCGCGACACGCGGCCAACGTGCGTGTCGACGGCGATCCCGTCGAGCCGGCCAAACGCGTTCGACGAGACCACCGCCGCGGTCTTGCGGCCGACGCCGTGGAGGGTGACCAGCTCGTCGAGGGTCGCCGGCACCTCGCCCCCGAACCGCTCGACGATGTCCGCGCACCCGGCGCGGATGGCCTTCGCCTTGTTCCGGAAGAACCCGGTCGGGCGGATCATGTCCTCCAGCTCGGCAGGCGGCACGGAGAGATAGTCCTCGGGCGTGCGGCAGCGCGCGAAGAGGGCCGGAGTGACCATGTTGACCCGTGCATCCGTGCACTGCGCGGAGAGGATGGTCGCCACGAGCAGCTCGATCGGGGTCGTGTAGTCGAGCGCGATGTGCGCGTCGGGATGCTCGGCGGCGAGGCGGTCGAGCAGCGCGACCGCACGTTCCGACCGCGCGCTCATGCGGGGAGGGCGGGTCCGGCGCAGAGCAGGTCGAGGGCCGGGCAGTCCACACACCAGGGGCCGGGGCTGGCCTGGAACCGGCCGTCGAGGATCGGGCCGAGCGACGAGCGGATGCCGTCCTCGAGGGCCGCCACGTCGTCCGCCGTGAAGCTGCGCACGGCCACGGCATCCGGGCCGTCGAGGAATGCGTAGGCAACCTCGACGCTGGGTGCGCCGCCGAGCAGCGCGGCCAGCGCATAGATCGCGACCTGGTGGCCGTAGCTGCGCTCGACCAGCTCGTCGGGCGACAGGTCGCGCAGCCGGTTCGTCTTGTAGTCGACCACGAGGGCGGTGCCATCGGCCGACTGGTGGTAGAGGTCGAAGCGGCCGCGGATCAGGACGCCGTCGATCTCGAACGCGAACGGCAGCTCCACCTGCACGCCGTCGAGCGCGCGCACGCGGGCGGCGAGCGCAGACGCCGCCCAGCTCTGCAGCATCCGCTCGATCAGCTGCTCGTTCTCGGCCGTTGCATCGGGATAGCGCTCGCGCCAGCGGTCGTCCTGCCGCTCGAGCAGCAGGTGGACGGCATCGCCGATCTCGACGCCGGCCATGCCAGGCTGGTCGCCGCGCTCGGGCACACGCTCGGGCAGGCGCAGGATGCGCTGCGCGTAGAACCGGTAGCCGCAGCGGTCGTACAGCGCCAAACCGCTGTACGAGATCCGGCGGAGCGGCACGGATGGCGGGGGCGGTGCGGAGACCAGCTCCGGCAGCTCCGGCAGCGGAGACTCGAGCGCCGAGAAGAGGTGCAGCTGGTCGGGCGCATCGTCCGGCTCGGGCTCCGCCTCCGGCACGCCGATCACGCGCACGTCGACCTGCGTGCGGCCGACCTCCACGACGCCGTCGCTGTGCAATCCCACCTCGAGCACGCGGCAGAGGGTCGCGATCGGCGTGTCGTCGTCCGGCTTGCCGAGGCCGCCGCTGACGATCAGATGCTGCTGCGCGCGCGTCATGGCGACGTACTGCCGCCGGCGGCCCTCCTCCAGCTCGGCGCGCCGCTCGTCGTCGGCCAGCTCCTTGTGGCCCAGGCGCTGACGGGTGATGCCGGTGTCCGGGCAGGCCCGCAGGGCGACACGGCCCTGCCGGTCGAGCAGCACGTCGGGCGCGCCCCGGCCGCCCGGCCGGCGCCCGGCGTCGGCGACCACGACCACGGGGAACTCGAGGCCCTTGGCCGAGTGCACGGTCATCAGCACCACCGCGTCGCCGCCCTCGTCCGCGATCGCGGCCTCGCCCTCGCGGGCGGCAAGGTCGGCCTGCTCCTCGCAGAAGCGCACGAATCCCTCGAGATCGGGGCCGCGCAGCTGCTCGTACTCCCGCGCCAGGCGGATCAGCTTGCGGACGTTGGCCAGGCGCCGGTCGCCGTCGGGGCGGGCGAGCAGCGCCAGGTCGAAGTCGTGCTCCGCGACGATCGCCTCGCACAGCCGCTCGAGGCTGTAGCCGGCGAGGCGGTCGACCAGGCGGTCGTAGCGGAGCTTGAAGGCCTGTCCGAGGCGGTTGTCCTGCTCGCTCAGCGCCTGCGGCCAGCGGGCGGGCTCGAAGGCGCCGATGGCGGCGGCGCGCCGGGTGGCGAGCCGGATCAGCGCCAGCCCGTCGTTGGAGAGGCCGACCAGCGGCGACGCCAGCACCCCGAGCAGCGCGCGGTCGTCCGTGCGGTTGATCAGCAGCCGCAGGTACGCGAGCACATCGCTGACCTCCTGCTGGCCGTAATACCCGCGCCCCGTCGCGCGGACGGTGGGCAGGCCGCGCTCGCGCAGCGCATCCTCATAGGTGCCCGCGTCCGTGCCGGCCTCGAACAGCAGGACGACCTCGCCGGGCGAACAGGCGCCCTCGCTCACGAGCGCGGCGACGCGGTCGGCGATTGCCGCCGCCTCCGCCCGCCGCCACGCGACGTCGTCCTCGCGGAGCGCTCGGACGTCGGTGAGGAGCATCTCCACGACCGCGGAGGGTGCGTCGCCCTCGAAGGTGCCGGCGGCCACCAGGTCGCGATACCGGCCGTTGAACTCGCGGCCGTACGCCTCGTTGACCAGGTCGAGCACGTGCGGGCGCGAGCGGTAGTTCTCGTCCAGTGCGATCGCCTCGCCGCCGGCGCGCTCCCGCTGCTCCCGATAGACGCTGACGTCGGCACGCCGGAAGCGGTAGATGCTCTGAAACTCGTCGCCGACCAGGAACAGATCACCGCCGCACACGAGCTCGACCAGCTCGACCTGCAGGCGGTTCGTGTCCTGGAACTCGTCGACCATCACCTCGGCGAACCGGTCGCGGTATCCGGCGGCCACGTCCACTCGGCTTCGCAGCAGGTCGCGCGCGACCAGCTCGAGATCGTTGAAGTCGAGCCGCCCGCGCTGCTCCTTCACGGCCGCGTAGTGGACGTGGAAGACGCCGAGCAGCTGCTCGATCAGGGCAAGGTCGGCGACCGCCCAGCGCTCCTCCTCGTAGTCGGCGTCCCCCTGCGACGGCTCCCGGTGCGGGCGCAGCTCGAGAGGCAGACCGAGTCCGCGCAGGCGGTCGTGCAGCTCCGTCACCATGCGGCGCAGCCGGTCGCGCCCATACCGCGCCAGCAGATCGAGGCGGTCGGCGGCATCCGCGCCGCCGAACTCCTCCACGGCCGACGCGAACGCCTCCGACTGGAGGATCCGCATCTCGGTGTCCGAGGCGACGGCGAAGGAGGGGTCGATCCCGGCCTCCAGCGCATGCGCCCGAAGGACGCGCGCACAGAGGCCGTGGATGGTCGAGATCCACGCCGTCTCGACCGCGGCCGCCGCGTCCACCATGTCAAGCTCGCGCAGCCGCGTGCGGATCCGGCGCTTCAGCTCGTCCGCAGCCCGGTCGGTGAAGGTGATGACGAGCAGGTGGTCGAGCGGGGTGCCCTCCTCCAGGCGCCGGATCACGCGCTCGATCAGCACCGACGTCTTGCCGGTGCCCGCCCCCGCGGACACGAACACGCGCCCGCGGCGCTCGATCGCGGCCGCCTGCCCCTCGTTCCAGGTGCGCGTGGCGCTCACCGCGCCACCCGGCAGATGCCGCCCACCTGGCGGAGGCACCAGTCCGGGCAGCTGCCGCCGATCGGGTCGCGGCGGATGTCGCCACGCCGGATGCGGGCGACGATCTCGTTGGCATAGCCGACGGCGCGGTCGACCTGCGCCCAGAACTCCGCCGGTTCCAGCCGGTCGTTCTTCATCACGCCGTCGAGCTCGCCGTCCACCGCCATGCCGCGCACGCGGCGCTCCCCTCCCAGCGCCCGGTAGAGGCCGGCGACCGGCTCGATGCCGAGCAGGTCGCGCGCCACCAGGATGTAGAGCGGCAGCTGCAGCTTCCGTTCGGCGTCGATCTGCCGGGCCGACCGCGCGCCCTTCCCGAGCTTGTAGTCCCACACCGCCCCGCGCGCCGACATGCCGGGATCGCGGTCGACGCGGTCGATCGTGCCCGAGACCGCGAACCCGTCGAGCCGCAGCCCCGCCTGCAGGTTCGGGGGCGACGTCTTGGTGCCGAACCGCACCTCGTAGTCTCGGGGCACCAGCGGCGACGCGAACACCGCCTCGCTGCGGAGGAAGCCCTCCAGGTCGAGCTCGAGCCGCCGGATCGCCGCCTTGCCCGCCACCCCCGCGGGGACGCGGACGCTTCCCAGCGCGTCGCGGAGGCACTCCCGCATCAGCGGCACCGCCCGCGGCAGCTCCGCCTCCGTCAGGCGCTCCACGCCGAGCTCGCTGGGCATGCGCTGGTGAAAGCGGTGCAGGGTGGTGTGCGCGACCGACCCGGTCTCCTTGGGGCCGAACTCGTAGTCGATCTCACCCGGCTGGAGGAACCGCTCGACGAACCAGG
This sequence comes from Gaiellales bacterium, assembly GCA_036403155.1. Taxonomy (GTDB): domain Bacteria; phylum Actinomycetota; class Thermoleophilia; order Gaiellales; family JAICJC01; genus JAICYJ01. The sequence goes on from DASWRM010000048.1 coordinate 11,488, forward strand.
CAGACGAGCATTCCGCGAACTTCTCGAGCTCGGTGACGTTGAAGCGCTCCTGCCGCGCGAGCGCCTCGAGCACGGCCGGGTTTCGCAGCGGCGACGGGCGCCGGTAGGCCGTCCGCGCGCGCTCCAGCTTGCGCGTCCAACCCTCCCGGTCGGCGACCGCGGCCGCCCAGTCGGCTCGGCCGCGCAGCTCGCGGGCGAGCGCGCGCTGGCGCTCGCGGACGGTGGGCGCGTCCGTCAGCTCGTACGTGAGGTCGCCGATCGCCCTGCGGTGCCGCTCGACGCCGTCCTCGCCGACAGCTTGCACGACGTCCTCGAGGAACGGCGAGGGCTCGAGCAGCCTCCCGTCCTCGTCGGCCGCCTGGCGGCACAGGTACAGCCGCGTCCACGGGCGGGTGACGGCCGTGTAGAAGAGGTGCCTGTCGCGCTCGAGCGCGTCCAGACGGCCGAGGCCGAGAGCCGCCGCCTCGTCCGCGTCGAGGAACGGGTTCTCGCGGGGGCCGCCGGGCAGCCCGCCCTCCTCCAGTCCCAGCACGAACACCGCGCGAAAGCGCCGTGTGCGCGCGCGGCGGAGGTCGAGCACCTGCACCCTCCCCTGGCCGCCGCCGGGCATGCGCAGCGTCGTGCGCTCCAGCTCGGCGGCCAGCCCGGCGCGATCGGGCCTCGGCACGTCGCGCGCCGCAAGCTCGGCCAGCTGCTCGAGTGTCCGCAGGACCGCGCGCAGCGCGGCGGCGTGGCCCTCGCCCGCCGCGCTCTGCCGCACGGCCGTGAGGCCGCCCGCGGCGGCGCTCATGCGACGCAGCTGGTCGGCCACCTGGGCAGCCGGATCGCCCGGCTCGGCCAGACGCTCCGGCGCGACGAGCAGGCGCGAGTAGTCGAGCTCCTCGAGCATCCCGCGGACGTCCTCGTTGCGGAGCGCGCCGCGGCCGCGCAGCCGCCCCTCCGCGTAGTCCACCGTCGCGCGCGGAACGCCCGCAAACGGCGAGCGCAAGAAGCGGAACAGCTCGCCACGGTCGGCGCCGAACCAGGCGAACCGGAGCAGCCCGAGCAGCGCCTGTCCGAGCGCCGTCTCGGCGAAGGCGATCGGTGCGTCCACCTCGACCGGCACGCCCATGGCCGCGAACGCGCCCTCGAGGGCCAGCCGCCAGCGCGCCGTGTCGCGCGCGATCACTCCCACCTCCTCCGCCGCCATGCCGCCCCGAATCAGTCCCAGCGCATGGTGGGCGACCTGATCCGCCACACCGCGGACGCCGCACGCCTCGAGCAGCGCGACCGACCCGTCACCGGGTGGCGGGGGCGCGGCATGCGGCTCGAACAGCGACCGTTCGAGGTGCAGGAGCAGCGGCGAGTCGGCGTGCTGCCCGGGCCGCAGCTCGACCACCTCGTGCGGGACGGCCGTCAGGGCGTCGACCGCCGGACGCACGGCCGCGAGCGCCGGGCGCCCCGGCTGGTAGGGCAGCGAGACGATCACGGGGGCACGCGCCGCGAGCGCCCGCAGAGCGGCGATCTGGACGCCGGACATGTCCTCGAAGCCGTAGGCGAACACGGGCGATCCATCCCAGGCGTCGAGCCGGGATTCGAGCAGCCCGGCGGCGTGGCCGTGGCCGCCCGCCCGGTCGCGGATGCCGAGCTGGGCGAGCCGGTCGCGATACCGGCCATGGAGGCGCACGAGCTCCGCTCGGCGGCCCTCGGAGCCGAAGGCGCCGAGCCGTCGCTCCAGCTCCTCCGGCGGCGCAGCGGATGCCATGTCGTCGAAGATGCGTGCGAGCCCGTCGACGAAGCCGGGGAACCGAGCCGGGCCTGCGAGCACCTCGAGCGGCGCCTCGCGCACGACGCCGTCCAGCACCACGCGCCGGGCCAGGGCCGAGAGCGAGCCGGACGGCTCGCCCGCGCGCTCGAGCACCCGCTCGAACAGATCCTCGAAGGTGCCGATCGATCCGCCCAGCAGCACCGGCCGGCGCGCAAGCAGGTCGCGCTCCGCGAGCTCGACGTCCGGGCGGGTCGGCACGACCAGCGTGGGCGAGGCACCCGAGTCGACGTGCTCGGCGAAGCGGTCGAGCAGCATGGCGACCTTGCCGCAGTTGGCGGGACCGAGCAGGAGCGTCAGCGGCATCACCGGATTCTACGTCGCCCCACCGGGGCCTCCGGACACCGCCGCTGGGTAGAGTGCGGGGCCGTATGCCGACCGATCTGACAGGCCGCGCGGTCGTGCTCGGGCTCGACGGCGCAACGTGGGATCTGCTCGTTCCCCTGGCCGAGCGCGGCGTCATGCCCAACCTCCAGCGCGCGCTCCAGCAGGGGCGCCACGGCCGCCTCCAGTCGTGTCTGCCGCCGTACAGCTCGCCGGCCTGGATGTCCATCTCCACCGGCAAGAACCCGGGAAGCCATGGCATCTTCGACTTCTGGGAGGCCGGCCTGCCGGGCGAGCGCCGCCTCGTCTCGTCCCGCTCGGCCAAGGGCAGGAAGCTCTGGGAGCTTGTGGACGATGCCGGCAAGGTGTCGCACGTCCTGGCGGTGCCGGTGTCCTACCCGCCGACGCAGCTCGAGCACGGGACGTTCACCTGCGGGATGTTCACGCCCGGGGAGGGCGTCGACTACACCTGGCCGCCGGCGTTGAAGGCGGAGCTCAAGGCGCTGCCGGGCGGCTACCGGGCCGACCCGTACGCGGACGGGCTGCAGGGCCCGGCGTTCATCGAGCAGACGCACGAGGTGATCCGCCAGCAGGAGGTGGCGACGACCCACCTGCTGGAGCGGGGTGACTGGGATCTCCTGTTCACCGTCATCCAGGCGCCGGATCCCATCCAGCACAAGTTCTGGAACGTCCTCGATCCGACCGACCCGCGCTACGACGCCGAGAAGGCCGCGAAGCACCTGCCCGCGCTGGAGGAGTCGTACCGGCGCTGCGACGAGGTGATCGGCGACCGCATGGCGATGGCCGAGCGCGGGGCGTTCGTCATGATCGTCAGCGACCATGGCTTCGGGCGCTACGAGAAGAACTTCTACCTGAACAAGGTGCTCGAGGAGCGCGGGCTGCTCTTCCGCGAGCGGAGCGCGAAGAAGGTGGCGTCGCGACGCCTGTCGACGCGACGGGTGATCGACGGCGTCCGCAAGCTGGACGTCTTCGGCCTCGAGGGTCGGGTGCCCCACCGGTTCCGGGAGAAGCTGGCGCGCGGCATCGACTCGGCGCTGGCCGTGCCGATCGACATGCAGCGGACGCTCGCCTACGCGGCCGCCCGGTCGGCCGAGAGCGTCTTCATCGCAGACCACGTGCCGGCCTCCGAGCGCGACGAGGTGGCCCGCAGGGTGATCGAGGCGCTCGAGGCGGCGCGCGATCCCGACACGGGGGAGCCGATCATCGACCGCGCCCTGCGGCGCGAGGACGTCTACGACGGCAGCGAGCTGCATCGCATCCCGGACATCCTGATCGACTTCGGTGAGCGCCCGTACGTCGCCTCCGACCGGCTGGCTGCGAGCGCGATCGTCGAGCGGCTGCCCGGCTCGGGCGGCGGCGGGCGGCACCGGCGCTACGGCATCCTGCTGGCGCTGGGGCCGGGCATCGCGGCAGGGACGGTCGACGGCGCGAACATCGTCGATCTCGCACCCACGGCGCTGCACGCCATGGGGCTGCCCGTGCCGGACGACATGGACGGCCGCGTGCTGACCGAGCTGTTCTCGGACGGGCGCGAGGTGCAGAGAAGCGCGGGCGCGTCAGGCGAAACCTCCGAGGTCGTGTACACGCCGGAGGAAGAGGCCGCGATCCAGGCCTCGCTCGAGAACCTCGGCTACATGTAGCGGGGGGGAACCGGCGTCAGCCTGAAGGCAGACGCCCAACTCCCGTAGCAGCCCTGCCGGGTCAGCCCCTGCGGGGCAGACCCGCACATCACCCGTAGACCCGCTCACTCCTCCGGCGGCTTCACCTCGTCGACCAGCTGGTCGATCGTTCCCGCGTCGGGATAGGCGTAGTTGATCTTGACGAACGGCTCCCACTTGTCGGGAAGCGCGTCCTCGGGGAAGATCGCCTCGACCGGGCACTCCGGCTCGCAGGCGCCGCAGTCGATGCATTCCTCGGGGTCGATCACGAGCATCCGGCCCATCTCGTGAATGCAGTCGACGGGGCAGACATCGATGCACGACTTGTCCTTCACGTCGATGCAGGGCTCGGCGATGATGTACGTCACGGAACGGTGCCTCCTGGGGTTCTTCCCTCTCTGGCGGCTGATCCTAGCGAACGAGCTCCGAGACGAGCTCCGGCAACCGGTCGCTCAGCACCGACCGAGCGACGACCTTCGCGAACCCCGCCCGGCGCGCTGCGCGGAGGGCGTGCGGGTCGGTGTGCTGGCCGAACCCCAGCACCGGCACACCCGGAAACCGTGCGACGACATCCTCGGGATCGGTGCGGTTCACGTCCGCGATCACGAGGTCGGGAGGCGGGCCGCCCGGCTTCGCGATCACCTCATGGCCGCTGGCGGCCAGCATCGCGTCGATCTTGCCGCGGAAGAACAGGTCGACGCCCGCGAGCTGGACGACGCTCACAGCGACTCCGTCATGTGGTTGACCCAGCCGTTCAAGATGTAGGTGCGGTCGAAGAACACGAGCAGGCCGGCCGCCACCAGCACGACGCCGCTGAGACCGCGGACGAGGTCGTAGCGGTCGCGCAGCAGGCGGAACGCCGACATGGTACGGCCGAGTGCGACGGCGGCGATCAGGAACGGCAGTGCCAGGCCGGCCGCATACGCGGCCAGCAGCCCGGCGGCTTTTGCCGTCGTCCCGACGCTCGCCGACAGCGCCAGCAGCGAGGCGAGCACCGGCGTCACGCACGGCGTGAAGCAGAGCGCGAACGCGCCGCCGAGCAGGAGCGGCGATCCCGAGCGCCGGGCCGGCTCGACCGCCGGAGCGAGCGAGCGCTCGAGGAGCGGCACGGGGATCAGCCCGAGCATGACCAGGCCCATCGCCACGATCACGATGCCCGACAGCTTGGCCAGCTGTTCGCGGTGATCCGCCAGCTCGCCACCGGCGAGGCCGGCGAGGATCCCCATGGCCACGAACACGACGGAGAAGCCGAGCACGAACGGCACCGCGGCGGCGAGCGACCGGCGCGACCCGCCCGGACGGACGCCGACGGCCGACAGGTACGCCGGCACCAGCGGCAGGACGCACGGGGTTCCGAAGGATACGAACCCCGCACCGAAGGCGACGGCGGCGTCGGTCACGCCTCCTCCCGCGCCAGCTCGGCGTCGATCCGCTCGTCGAGCTCGGGATCGGGCGACGGAGGCGGCGCGGGCGGCCCCGCACCGCGCCCGCGCGACCACCGCATCGCGAGCGCGACCGCCACCGCACCGCCGCCGAGCAGCACCGCGCCCGGTACGACCCATGCCAGCAGACCGAACCCGTGGTGCGGCGGCGCGGCCAGGATCTCCTCCCCGTACTGGTCGATCAGGTAGGCCTTGGTGCGCTGCTCGGACCACCCCTGGTCGTGCTTGGCGCGGATCAGGGAGCGGATCTGATCTGCCGCCGACGACTGCGACTGGTTGAGCGGCTCGTGGCACACCGGGCACATCAGCTGGTTCTCCAGGTCGGTGACCGACCACGCCGCAGCCGCGCCCGCCGGCGGCGCGGCCACCAGCGCGGCACCCAGCACGACGGCCACGAGCCACCTCACGCCGCGCCACCGAGCAACGGGCCGATCTCGGACTCGACGGCCTGCGCGTCGACCGGACCGGGAAAGTGATGCACCACGTGAAGGGTGCGGTCGAGGACGAATGTCTCGGGGAACCCGCTCAGCCCCCACCTGCGGTAGATCTCGTTGCCCGCCGCGTGAACGAGCGGATACGTCAGGTGATAGCGGGCCGCGAAGGCCGCCGCGTCGGCCGTCGTGTCCTGCGAGTCGACGCCCACGACGGCCAGGCGGCTCCCGTACTTCTGCGAGAGCTCCTCGAGCGCGGGCGCCTCGTCCTTGCATGGGTCGCACCACGAGGCCCAGAAGTTCAGCACGACCACCTTGCCGCGGAACGACGACAGCGTCGTGTCGCCTCCCCTCCCGATATTGCCGAGCGTGAAGATCGGGGCGGCGGGGTGTTTCCCATCCGCCACCTGGGTGGCGATGGAGGTGTGGCTGTCGACCAGGCTCTTCGCGAACAGTCCGACCAGCGCCAGCAGCAGAAGCACGGCGCCGGCCTGCAGGACTCGTCGCACCGGAACGGCCACGCCTGAAGGGTATCTACTTGCCGGTCCCGCCCGCGGCGGCGTACCGCACGATCATCTGGTCGGTCAGCCACTCGACCGGCGCATGGTCGTCCGTGAGCGGGTCATCCGCCGGGGCGACGGGTCGCAGGGCGAGCGCGTCGGCGCGCGTCGGAGTCAGGCTCGGGGGCAGCGCCTCCAGGCGCGCGAGCAGCTGATCCCGGGTCACCGGGCGCGTGAAGCCGGCGACGATCACATTGAAATCACCGACCGGCCACCGGTAGACGGAGGCGAATCGCGTGGCCATCGTCCCGCCGATGGCATCGGGCAGCCGATCGTCACCCGGTACGCGACCGACGTTCGCCATCACCATGCCGCCCGGATGCAGGCGGCTGACCGCGAGCGACCAGAACTCCTGCGTCGTCAGGTAGAACGGTATGTACGGCTGGCGGAAGGCGTCGAGGAAGATCGCGTCGTAGCGTCCGGCGTGCTGCTCGAGGTACGTGCGCCCATCCGCCGTCGCAACGCGGACGCGCGGGTTGTCGCCCAGGCCGAAATACCGGCGGCCGGCGCTGGTCACGTCGGGATCGAGCTCGATGCCCTGGATGTCGACCGCCGGCCAGTACGTCCCATACGCGCGGCCGACCGTGCCGCCGGCATAGCCGATCATGGCCAGGCTCCGGAACGCGCCGCCGTGCAGGGCCGGAGCGAGCAGAAACTGATCCCAGTACCCGCCGGTCAACACCTGGTTCTTCCGCCAGATCGAGTGGTCGGCCCAGCCCTCGTTCAGGTGCAGGATCCGCGTGCCGTCGGACTGCTGGACGACCTGGATGAACTGGTAGGGCGACTCGGTCTCGAACACGACGCCGTGCCCGGGCTTGACGAGGCCCGGCGGAACCAGGGCCAGGACGCCGATCGCGACGGGCGCGAGCAGGTATCGCCGGCCGAGAGCGGGAACGGCCGTCAGCGCGAGCACGGCCGCGCTCGCCAGCATCGTGCGGCGCGTGCCGAGCGACGGGATCAGCACGACAACCGGTAGGAACGTCCCCATGATGCTCCCGGCCGTCGACAGCGCGTACATCCGCCCGGCGACCTCGCCGGCCTGCTCGACCCGGGTCACGCCCAGGCGGACGGCGAACGGGGATGCCATGCCGAGCAGGGTGATCGGCACCGAGAAGATCAGCATCGACGCAAAGAACGACCCCAGGAACGCGCCGACGGACGCGTCGGCGAAGGCCGTCACGGCACGGTCGAGCAGCGGGCTGGCGATGAACGGGGTGGCGGCGATGGCGGCAGCGGCGATCAGCATCAGCCGTGCCAGGTAGGCCATCGAGGGGTGACGGTCGGCGATCCGGCCACCGATGAAGTAGCCGGCGCAGAGGTAGATCAGGATCAGGCCGATGATGTTGGCCCAGACCAGGATGGACGCCCCGAAGAACGGCGCGAGCAGCCGCGAAGCCGACATCTCCGTCGACATGGTGGTCGCACCGGCCACGAACACCAGCGGATAGAGCAGGCGGTGACCGCTCGTCACGACGGCGAGTGTAGTCCCCGGTTCTCCGTGGCCGGCTGGTCTAGCCGCCGTTGCGGCCGGCCGAATACGTCCGGCTGAACGGCCGCCACGGAACCCGCTGCCACGACGACCCACGGCACATCGGGCATTCGGGGAGCACCTTGTGGACGGTCACGCCGTAGCCACAACCGGCACAGCGAAACTCGCCCTTCGCTCGCGAGCCGGTCGCCCAGCCGGCGGCGTCCTCCACGACCTCGAGTCGATCCAGGCTCGACCCCATCGCGCACCACCCTTCACCCTGCGCCGCCCAACTCCGGCGGCATGGCGATAGAGTAGCCCGTGCGGAGAAGCGGCTCAACAGGAATTTCCCGCATACGCGCTGGTCGCATTGCCGGGGGGCGCCCTTGCAACAGCAGCCGGGCATGCAGGACTGGACGCGGCGGGAGCGAAGCGAGCGACGCGAGCACGGCGCGGACGTCCCGGAGGGGCGGCGCGGCCGGTTCCGAAAGGGGAAGTGCCATGAGTACCGAGAGCAACGATCCAAACCGCCCGGCCTCCGAGCCGGAGCCAAGCGCGCCGGCCGCGCCGGACATGCCGATCCCACCCGCGGCGCCGCCGCCTGGGGCGGCAGAGCCGCCGCCGTCCGCTGGTTCGAGCGCCGGCGTCCCCCATCGCACGGGTGCCGGGATGGGCGCAGGCACGAACATCGACTTCGCGGCCGTCCCGCGGTCGGTATGGATCTCACTGGGCGGCGCTGTGGTGCTGCTGATCAGCGTGTTCTTCAGCTGGTACACGGCATCGGTGTCGGTCGCGGGGAATTCCGGAAGCACGAGCGAGAGCGGCTGGGATTCCGGTTCCGCGGCGAAGCTGATCGCGCTGCTCGCTCTGGTCGCCATCGTCGCATGGGCGGTCGAGCTGTTCGCGCCGACGGTGGCGCTGCCGTTCCCGGCGTGGATGATCGCCGGAGCGGCCGGTGCGCTCGCGCTGCTGCTCGTCCTGTTCAAGATCGTGTCGAAGCCCGGTGGCGACAGTGTCGGCCAGTTCAATGCGCTTGGCATCGGCCACGTATCGATTGGAACGGCGTGGGGCATCTGGCTCGCATTGCTTGCGACGATCGCGGTGCTGGTCGGGGCGTACCTGCGGATGAACGAGAGCGCCTGAGCGCTCGCTGTGAGGCACGGCTGCGCCCGGCGACCGGACTCCGGCCGCCGGGCGCAGCACTAGACTGGCACGCGTGACGACGGCCAAGGCCACACTCAAGCCGTACCTGACCGAGATCCGCGACTGGGTCTCGCAGGGGATGACCGACGTCTGGATCGCGCACCGGCTGAACTCGACGCCGGCCAGCATCTCGGCGTTCCGGTCGCAGCACGGGATCCTCCGCCGCGACGTGGCCGGCGAGGTGCTCGCGGCGGACGTTCCCCCACCGGTGATCCCTCCCGAGGCGGACGAGCCGGAGCCCGAGACGAAGCCGCGGCGACGGTCGCGGGGCGGGCGGAAGAAGAGCGGGGAGTCGACCGCGACGACGTCGACGCCGGTTGCGGAGACGGCCGATGCGAACGGCGACGGTGCCGGGAAGCGGCGGCGGCGCGGCGGCCGCGGGCGCGGCAGGCGCGTGCCGGCCTACGAGGCGGTGCTGGACACCGGCGACGAGGGGTACGGCTTCTGGATGGACGGCGCGGTGCGCGACGACCCGGTGTTTGCCGAGAACTGGGCGGACCGGCGGGCGATCGTCGTCAAGATCGAGGCCGACCAGATCGTGATCCGCGCGGCCGAGCCGGGCGAGTAGCGGTCACGGCCGATAGTCGACGGCGCCTCGCGCGAACCGCGCGAACGCCGCGTCGCCCACGATCGTGAGGTCGTGCGCCCACACGTGGTCGGTCGTGCGATGGGCGACCTGCCGCGCCCAGGAGGCGCTTCCCTCGTACTCGCCCGCGAGCTGCTCGAGCGTGAAGGCCTGGCCGACGCGCCGGTTCAGCTCGGCGACGATCTCGTCCACGACGGCTCGGTAGACGGCTTCTCGAGCGGGCGACACGTCCAGCGAGTCGAGCCGGCGCTGCCCGGCCTCCCACTCCATGACGGCGAGATCCAGCGTCGTGCTCACGTGGTGCAGCACCCCGTCTCGGGGAACAGCGGCGCGGCCTCCTCGACGATCGCCCGCCCGAGCGCGTACCCCGGTTCGGCCAGCGCGAACGCGGCATGCGCGTGCAGGCACTTGACTGCTCCGGCCCGCGCTGTGCCGCCGATGCCGAGCTCGAGCGAGGCGCCGCCGTCGGCCATCACGGCCGCCGGGCGGCGGAGCGCCCGCTGGCGGGCCGCGCCCCAGGCATACGACTCGGCCGCCGGCCCTCCGGCAGCAACGAGCCGCTCGAAGCGGTCGACGCCGCCCGCATCCTCGAGCGCCGCGATCGCAGCGACGGCACTCGGGCACGTGAGGTAGTAGGTGGTCGGGAACGGATCACCGCCGGCCAGGTAGGCATCCTGCTCGACGACGGCAGGAGCGCCGTAGGGGCAGCGCGCTGCGACGCCCCGCAGGCCGCGCGGCGGGCGGCCGAGCTGCCGCTCGACGATGGCACGATCGTCCACGCGTTCAGCGTAGCCGCCGCCTGCGCGCGGGCGGAACCATCACACCACCCGGCACCTTCCCGCAACCGGCGCGAGACTTCCGCATGCGTCACAGGAGCCCAACAGCCCCCGGTCCGGTGACCAAGTCATACCAGGCGGCCGATGCCGGCTCGTGACGCCCCCGGCACGGTCGACGTGGCAACCATCGCATCACCCAATTCTTGGAGACCAAGCCGAGCCCAGGGGGTGCGAGCGGGGCGTTGCGCCTGCGTGACGCCGCGTGACGCCGGCGTAACGCCCGAGTGGGCAAACGGCGGCTTCCAGGGTGTCACGCGGGTGTTGCCGCCTCGCGGGCGTCAGCCGCAGTGCGTGAGCTTCGACTGTGCGATGTCGCTGATCACCAGCGGGTGCTCGTTCGGCAGCACGTACCCGCACGCGCGGGCCATGATCTCGATCTTCGCCTTCGTGCCGAGCGCGGCTGCTTCGGCGACCAGCCGATCGTGCTGCCGCTTCAGTGTCGTCAGCTGACCCCGCTCGTCGCGCAGGCGGCGGCTCGACCCCAGGTACTTCTGCACCGGGCTGACGTACAGCGCAGCCATCAACAGCAGCACCGACACCGCGGCCACCCGGCGAAGCGAGAACGGGCTACGGTCGCGATCGATCAGTCGAGCGGACCCCACGGAGCAAGCTTCGTCGCCGCCGCCGGAACTCCTACTCCATCGTGCGCACGAGGATGTGATCCGTCGACCCGGGAAGGTTCAGCCGCGTCCCGCCGGTGATCACCACCCTGTCTCCCGGCTCCGCGAGCGCACTGTCCCTGATCGCCACGGCCACCCGGTGCCACAGGTCCTCGATCGACTGAGCGTCGTCGATCACGATCGGCACGACGGCCCAGTCGAGCGCCAGCTGCTGCAGCACGTGCGGGTACGGACTGGCGGCGACGATCGGCCGGTTCGGCCGGAACCGGGACACCTGCCGCGCCGTCGAGCCCGACTGCGTCGGGACGGCGATCGCCGGCGCGCCCAGCTCCTCGGCGATATCACACGCGGCGTGCGACAGGATCGATGCCAGGTCGCCGTCGCGGCGCAGCGCCGGATCGCGATAGGTGAGCGACGGCTCGACCGCGCGGGCGATCCGGTTCATCACCGCGACCGCCTCCAGCGGGTAGCGCCCGACGGCCGTCTCGCCGGACAGCATCAGCGCGGACGTTCCGTCCAGCACCGCGTTGGCGACGTCCGACGCCTCGGCCCGGGTCGGCTCGGGCTGGCTGATCATCGACTCCAGCATCTGCGTCGCCGTGATCACCGTGCGGCCGGCCTCGCGCGCCGTCCGGATGATCAGCTTCTGGACGAGCGGCACGTCAGCCACGCCGATCTCGACCCCCAGATCTCCGCGGGCGACCATGACGGCGTCCGACGCGTCGACGATCGCGTCCAGGTCGGCCACCGCCTCGGCCTTCTCGATCTTGGCGATCACGCGCGCGCTGGAACGCGCCGTGGCGATCCGGTCGCGCAGCTCCACGACGTCCCTGGACTTGCGCACGAACGAGAGCGCGACGTAGTCGACCCCCTCGCCCAGCGCGAAGTCAAGGTCAGCAATGTCCTTCGCGGTCAGCGACGGGATCGGCAGCTGCGTCCCCGGCAGGTTGACGCCCTTGCCCGACGAGATCAGTCCGCCGAGCTCGACGAGCGACTCGACCCGGCCCTGCCCGACGGCCTCCACGCGCACCCGTACGCGGCCGTCGTCGATCAGCAGCTCGGCGCCCGGCTGCACCACCGACGCCAGGCCCGGAAAGGTCACCTCCACGTCGCCCGGCACGCCCTCGCCCACCGCCGACAGCACCAGCCGGTCGCCGGCGTTCACGGTGCGCGGCTGGGGCAGCACGCCGATGCGGATCTTCGGGCCCTGCAGGTCGGCGATGACCGCGAGCGGCCGCCCGATCACCTGCTGTGCCCGCCGCACCGCGTGGATCACGGCGCGGTGATCGTCGCGCGACCCATGGGAGAAGTTCAAGCGCGCGGCGTCCATGCCCGCCCATGCCAGCTTCTCGACGAACTCGGGCGCCGCCGACGCCGGCCCGATCGTGCAGACGATCTTGGTGCGGCGCGTGAGCCGCCCGCTCATGCCGGCTGAACGGCCATGCGGGCGAAGGCGCGTCGGCCGGGGTAGCGGGCGGCCGAGCCGAGCTCCTCCTCGATGCGCAGCAGCTGGTTGTACTTGGCCACGCGATCCGACCGGGACGGCGCCCCGGTCTTGATCTGCCCGCAGTTGGTCGCAACCGCCAGGTCGGCGATCGTGACGTCTTCGGTCTCCCCCGATCGGTGCGACATGACGGCGGCGAAGCCGGACGCATGGGCCAGCCGCACGGCGTCGAGCGTCTCGGACAGCGTCCCGATCTGGTTCACCTTGACCAGGATCGCATTTCCGGCGCGGCGCTCGATGCCCTGCGCGAGCCGCTCGACGTTCGTGACGAAGAGATCGTCGCCGACGAGCTGCACGCGGCTGCCAAGCGCAGCCGTCAGCTGCTCCCAGCCGTCCCAGTCGTCCTCGGCCAGCCCGTCCTCGATCGACACGATCGGGTACCGCGAGCAGAGATCCTCGTAGAACGCGACCATCTCGCCCGCGTCGAGCACGCGCCCCTCGCCCTCCAGGTGGTAGCGGCCGTCGCGGTAGAACTCGGTGGACGCCGGATCGAGCGCGATGGCGACGCGGTCGCGGTGGCCGGCCGCCTCCGCCGCCTCGAGGATGGCGGCGATCGCCTCCTCGTTCGATCGCAGGTTCGGCGCGAAACCGCCCTCGTCCCCGACGGCCGTGACGAGGCCGCGGCCGTGCAGCAGCGCCTTCAGCGCGTGGAACGTCTCCGATCCGATGCGCAGGGCCTCGGCGAACGAGTCCGCCCCGACGGGGACGACCATGAACTCCTGCACGTCGACGTTGTTGTCCGCATGGGCACCGCCGTTGATCACGTTCATCATGGGCACCGGGAGCACGTGCGCGTCCACCCCGCCGACGTACCGGTAGAGCGGAAGGCCTGACTCCTCGGCGCCCGCCTTGGCCACGGCCAGCGACGTGCCGAGGATCGCGTTCGCCCCGAGACTCGCCTTGTTGGGCGTGCCGTCGAGCTCGATCAGCGCCGCGTCGACCGCACGCTGGTCGAGGGCGTCCGCATCCTCCAGGGCGCCGGCGATGGTCACGTTGACGTGCGCAACGGCCTGCTCGACGCCCTTCCCGCCCCAGCGGGACGTGTCGCCGTCGCGCAGCTCAACGGCCTCGAACGCACCGGTGGACGCGCCGGACGGCACCGCGGCGCGCCCCGTGGCGCCCGAGTCGAGGATCACCTCCACCTCGACCGTCGGGTTGCCCCGCGAGTCGAGGATCTGGCGCCCGTAGACCGAGACGATCAGACTCATCGCGGCGCCATGATACCGGCGCCCGCGGAGCGGTCGGCCCCGGTCAGCCCGGCCCGCCCGCCAGCGGAAGGGCGAAATCGACCGTGGCGCCCCGTCCGGGGGCGGAGGTGATGCTCACGTCTCCACCGGCCAACCGGATCCGCTCGCGCATGGAATCGAGCCCGATGTGCAGCCGCATGCCGCGCCGGTCGAGCGCTCGGTCGACGTCGAACCCGCGGCCGTCGTCGGTGACCCGGCCGTGCAGCGACGCGTCGTCCGTCCAGATGCGAACCTGCACGGCGCGTGCCTCGGAGTGCTTGCGCGCATTGGCGAGAGCCTCCTTGACCGTCCGGAACGCCAGGTCCTCGACGGTGTATGAGAACCGGGCGAGCGGCGCGTCCAGCGCGATCGTGAATCCGCCCTCCCGCTCCGCCTCGGCGGCCAGGTCGCGCAGCGCGGCCGCCAGCCCCTGCGCGTCGAGCAGGGGCGGTCGCAGCTCGAAGGTCAGCCGGCGCGCCCGCTCGACCGCGGTCTGCAGCGTCGAGCGAGCCGCCGCCAGGGCCTCCACCACACGCTCGTCCGCGGTTCCCGCAGCCGCCAGCGACACCCGCTCGACCGCCATCAGCGCGGCGGCCATCACCTGGATCGTGTCGTCATGCAGCTCACCGGCGATCTGCGCCCGTGCCGCCGCCTCGGCGTGCAGCATCGCCTCGAGCACCTCCTGCCGGGCCGCCTCGCTGCGGCGCAGCGCCTCCTCGGTGCGGCGCCGCTCGGTCACATCGAACAGCACGCCGTGCGAGAGGGCAGGTGCGCCGTCCGCACCGGGAAGCAGCGTGGCGCGGTCGTGGAACCACAGCACGCCGCCGTCGTCCTGAACCAGCCGGTACACCTCGTCGTACGGCTCACCGGTCGTCATGTGCCGCTCGTAGCGGGTCACAGCGCGCTCCCTGTCCTCGGGATGCACCGCCCCTCGCCAGTCCTCATACGAGCCTTCGCGGCCGGGCATGCCGGCGATCTCGTTCCACCGAGGCGAGAGGAACACCACCTGGTAATCGGCGTCCACGATGTAGGGGATGGCGGGGATCTGCTGGACGAGCGTGCGGAACCGCGTCTCGGCCTGCTCGAGCTGCTGGATCAGGCGGTCGCGCGAGATCACCGTCGTCAGGAGCGCTCCCAGCTGCTCCGCGGCGCGCACGTCGCGATCGCCGAATGGGCGGTCCTCGACGTAGTAGACCTCGAGCAGGTGCGTGCGCACCTCGTCCTGGAACACCCGGATGGTGACGTCGAACGCCGCCCCGATCCGCGAGAGGAACGCTGTCACGCCGGGCGTCTGCGGGTCGCCACGCCGGTAGACGCTGACGATGGTGCTGGCGTCCTCCTCGGCGCCGTCATAGCCGAGGTCGTCGGAGGCCAGCTGCCCGATGCCGGGCAGCACCTCCGGGTGCGTCAGGGTGCCGGCCGCCGCCAGCACGGTGATCACCTCGGGAGCGTTCTGCACCTCACAGAACGTCGCATGGTCGGCGCCGAGCACCGACATGGTGTACTCCAGCAGCCCCTCGAGCAGTGAGCCGTCGTCAGCCATGGGCGAGGTCGTGCTTCGCCCGCCGGTACCACGCATCCTGCTCGTCCAGCGTCAGCTCGGCGAAGGTCTGCCCCTCGGCGGCGGCGAGCGACTCCGCCAGCTCAACGCGTTCGCGGAACCGGCTCGCCGCCGCCCGCAGCGCCAGCTCCGGGTCGACGCCGGCCAGGCGGGCGACGTTGACACCGGCGAAGAGCAGGTCGCCGAGCTCGTGCACGACGTGACGGTCGGGCTCCTGCTCGGCTGCCTGGGCTGCGGCGCCGTCCAGGGCCTCCCGCAGCTCCCGCAGCTCGCTCTCGAGGTCGCCCCACGCTCCCTCCCACGCCTTCCAGTCGAAGCCGACCGCCGACGCGCGCCGCTGCACCTTGCGCGCGTAGAGCAGCGACGGAAGCACGCCCGGGACGTCGTGGAAGATCCCCGCCCGGCCCTCCTGGTCGCTCTTGATCTGCTCCCAGGTGCGACGCACCTCGCCCGGCGTGGACGCCTCGACGTCGCCGAATACGTGCGGGTGGCGGCGGATCAGCTTCGCCGTGATGCCCCGTGCCACTTCCGCCCAGTCGCCGTCGCCCTGCTCGTCGAGCAGCAGCGCGAGAAACGCCGTCTGGAACAGCAGGTCGCCGAGCTCGTCGACGAGCTTGGCGGGATCCCCCTGCTCCGCAGCCTCGGCCACCTCGTAGGCCTCCTCGAGCGTATGCGGGACGATCGAGCGGGCTGTCTGCTCCCGATCCCATGGGCAGTCGCGCCGCAGGCGCGCGGTCAGGCGCATGAGCGCGACCATCGCGTCGGCCGCCATCAGGGCACGCAGCGCCTCGCCCTGAGGCACGCACGGCACGCCGTTCGCCGCCGCCAGCAGCCGGACGAACCGTTCGCCCGACGCCGCCGCGACGGGCGCGTCGGCGGCCACGTGAACGCCCTGGGAGCGCAGCCACCCGGCGAGCGGCTCATCCTCCTCCATCCGCACCGGCCCGGCGGTCTCGAGCGCCCGCCAGGCTGCCAGCGGTATCAGCTCCGGGTCACCGGGGCCGAGCGCGACCAGGAGCTGGAGCGAGGCCACGCGCTCGCTGCGGCTACCCGCCGCTCGTAGCCGGGTTCGACGTCGCCGCGGGCTTGTAGCCGGCCGCGTACGTCGTCAGCTTCTTCTGCTCTGCGACGAGCGCCTGCAGCCGCTTCGAGATCTTCTGGGCCTGCGATCCCTGTGCGAGCGTCTGCTCGATCTGCGACTTCACCTGGGCCAGGCTCTGCTGGCCGCCCTTCACGGTGTCCGAGTCGGCGCGGATCACGAAATAGCAGGTGGGCTTGCACTTCCCCGCGAGCGTGGACTGCGCGTAGCTCTTGCTGACCTCGACCGGAAGGCTGACTCCGCCGGTCTGCAGCTCGTTGAAGACGGTGTTCTGGAAGTTCTGCTCCAGCGCGCCCGGCGTGCTGCTCGCGCTCAGCGCCCCGGTCGGATCCTTCGCACCGTCGATCGAGTACTTCTTCACCATCTTGGAGAAGTCGGCGCCCTTGACGAGCGCGGTGCGGGCGGCGTCGGCGTCGGCCTTGTCCTTGGTGAGGATGTAGTGCACGTTGCGCGTGTCCGCCTGCTTGAAGGTCGACTTGTTCTGGTTGTAGTACGCCTGCACCTGCGCGTCCGTCACCTTGTACTGCGCCTTCAGCTTGTCGATGATCTTCGTCTGCAGGAGCGACGGCCGCACCACCTGCGCCTTCAGGTCGTCCTCCGTGATCCCGTACTTCTTCAGGAACGCCTGGAACTTGGCCTGCGACCCGAATTGCTGCTGGACGCCCTCGTCGAGCTTCTTCTGCACCTCGGAGTCGGTGACCGTGATGTCGAGCTGCTTGGCGATGTTCTCGGCCTCCGCCTCGTTGACCAGGCGCTGGACGATCGGGTCGGTGACCTGCGTCTTGAAGTCGGCACTGCCGGCCTTCGGGAGAGCCTGGCCGCTCACCTTCGCGGACGTCTCCTGCAGCTGGATCTGGTGATCGAGCTCCGAGCGCGTGATGTGGATCGTGCCGACGACGGCGACGTCGTCCTTGCCGAGGTCGGCGGTGCTGCCGCCGCCGCTGCCGCCGCCGCAGGCGGCGCCGAGCGCGACCGCGCCGACCAGCAGGGGGAGGAGAACGATGCGAAAACGAGTCATAGAAACGCGTTACGCCGCTAGGGCGCGGCGCGCTTCGAGTATAGCAGCGAGAATTTCGAGTCCCTGCCGCATGTCCGGGCGCTGGTTGGACCCGGATTGGGGCTCCAGACGGGCGCTCACCTCGCGCGCCGAGACGCTGTAGAGCGCGCGCGGCGCCCGCTCCTTGAGCGCGCGCACCTGGTGCGAGTCGAGCCGCAGCGGCCCCACCGTCAGCTTGCCGTTGCGCAGCGCCACGACCTCGGCCCCGAGCTCGGCCGTGAGCAGGCGGGCCTCGTGGATGCCGAACAGGTTCTCGACCGGCGCAGGCAGCGGCCCGAACCGGTCGGCCACCTCGGCCCGCAGCTCGCGGAGCTCCGAGACGGTCGACGCGAGCGCAAGCCGCCGGTGGAGGTCGATCTTGACGGCCTCGAGCGAGACGTAGTCGGCCGGCACGTAGGCATCGACGTGAGCGTCGACCCGAACCGGCCGCGGGGGCGGTCCGGCCGCGCCCTGCAGCTCGGCGACCGCCTCGGCCAGCAGCTCGACGTACAGCTCGAACCCGATGGCGGCGACATGGCCGGACTGCTCGTCTCCAAGCAGGTTGCCGGCGCCGCGCAGCTCGAGGTCCCGCATCGCGATCCGGTACCCGGAGCCGAGCTCGGTGTAGTCCGCGAGTGCGGACAGGCGATGCCGCGCCTCCTCCGACAGCTCGCGGCGATCGGGATAGAACAGGTACGAGTGCGCGGTGACGTCGCTTCGCCCCACCCGCCCGCGGATCTGGTACAGCTGCGACAGGCCGAGCAGGTCGGCGCGCTCGATGATCAGCGTGTTGGCCTGGGGGATGTCGAGGCCCGACTCGATGATCGTCGTCGAGACGAGCACGTCGTGGTCACCGCGCAGGAAGGCCAGCATCGCGTTCTCCAGCTGGCGCTCGGCCATCTGACCGTGCGCGACCCCGACCCTCAGCTCGGGCACCCACGAGCGGACGCGTTCCGCCGCCTCGTCGATCGTCTCGACCCGGTTGTGCAGGTAGAAGGACTGCCCCTCCCGCGCGTGCTCGCGGCGCAGCGCCGCGGCGATCAGCTCCTCGTCGAACTCGCCGACGTGCGTCTTGATCGGCCGCCGCCCGCGCGGCGGGGTCGTGATCACCGAGATGTCGCGCAGCCCGGAGAGGGACATGTGCAGCGTGCGCGGAATCGGCGTCGCGGACATGGCCAGCACGTCCACCTCCAGCCGCATCTGGCGCAGCAGCTCCTTCTGGGCCACCCCGAAGCGCTGCTCCTCGTCGAGCACGACCAGCCCAAGGTTCTTGGGCACGACGTCGCGTGACAGCACGCGGTGCGTCCCGATCAGCACGTCCACCTTGCCGTCGCGGAAGTCGGCCAGCACCCGCTTGACGTCGGCGGCGCCGCGAAACCGCGAGACCGTCTCGACGCGCACCGGGAAGTCCCGGAACCGGTCGCGGAACGTGCCCCCGTGCTGCTGGGCGAGCACCGTCGTCGGCACCAGCACGAGCACCTGGCGGCCGCCGGAGATGCACTTCATCGCCGCGCGCACCGAGACCTCGGTCTTGCCGAAGCCGACGTCTCCGCAGACGAGCCGGTCCATCGGCTGGTCGGCCTCCATGTCCTCGGTCACGGCGTCGATCGCGCGCTGCTGGTCGTCGGTCTCCTGGTAGGGGAACGTGGCCTCGAGGCGACCCGTCCACTCGTCGTCGGTCGGGAAGGGCGGGCGGCTCGACGCCTGCCGGCGCGCGTAGAGCGCGAGCAGCTCCCCGGCCAGCTCGCGCACGGCCACACGGGCGCGGGTCTTCAGCGTGTTCCAGGCCTTGCCGCCGAGCTTCGCAAGCGCCGGCACGGAGCCGTCGGCGCCGATGTAGCGGCTGACCTTCCCGAGCTGCTCGTGCGGCACGTACAGCCGGTCGTCGCCCCGGAACTCGAGGTACAGGTAGTCGCGCACCACGCCGCCCACCTCACGCGTGTCGAAGCGCACGAAGCGGCCGACTCCGTGGTCGTCGTGGACGACGTAGTCGCCCGGGCGCAGATCGCCGAAGGCCGCCAGGGCCCGTCCCAGGCCGACGGCGCGGCGCGGCGCGCGGCGGCGGAACAGCTGCGCCGACGGCAGCACCGCCAGCCGCAGCCAGGGGATGACGACGCCTCCCCGGATGGCGCCATGGCAGAAGGCGACGCCCGCCTCATCCGGGCCGGCGGCTCCCGGCGCCGGCGCATGCACCTCGACGCGCGTGAGCGCCAGGCGCGTCCGCTCGGCCTCGCCGACGTGCGGGAAGCACACCAGCACGCGGTAGCCCGCGCGCACCAGCGCACGCAGCTCGTTCTCGGCCTCCGCGATGCCGAACGATGCCAGCGCGGGCGGCTGCGCCTCGAACGAGAACGTCTGCCCGAGCGGCAGCTCCTCGAGGGCGCCGCTGCGCTCGATCAGCTCCTGGACATCCGGCATGCGCACGTAGCCACGGCCGCGAACCTCCGGATCGCGCAGGCGGTCCGCCTGCTCCGCGGTGTGCTCGCGCGCGGCGTCCAGCACCTGCTCGGGATTCCAGACCAGCACCTGCGCGTGGGCCTCGAGCTCCGGCCCGAGAGCGACGAGGCCGGCCGGGACGAACGGGTCGTCCTCATCGGCACCCCACCGGCCCTCGAGATCCTCGGGCTCGGCCGCCGGGTGGACGACCGCCCGGTCGAGCTCCCGCAGCGACCGCTGGGTGAAGGCGGAGAACGCGGACAGCCGCTCGATCTCGTCACCGAAGAACTCGGCGCGGATCGGCTCTCGGCCCGTGGTCGGGAACACGTCGACGAGCCCGCCGCGGACCGAGAACGTGCCACGCTCCTCGACCGTGTCCGCGCGCGCGTACCCGGCGGCCGCCAGCAGCTCGACCACCTCCCCCAGGCCCGGCTCGGCGCCGCGCTCCAGCTCGACCACGGTGGGACGGCGCTGCGCCGGGACGATCCGCTCGACGAGCGCGTCCGCCGACACCGCCACCAGGCCGCCCTGTCCGAGCGTCTCGAGCGCGAGGGCGCGCTCACCGACGAGGTGTGCGGCCGGCTCGAGGCCGCTGCCGTATCCGGTGCCCCGCGAGGGCAGGTAGGCGACCGGGGTGTCCGGCAGGAACGGCGTGACAGCCTCGGCCAGCGAGTGAGCCGCCTCGTCGTCGTCCACGACGACAACGAGGCCCCGCCGGGACAGCCCCGCACGGCTTTGCCAGAGCGCCGCGGCGAGCAGCGGCAGCATCGGCGGGGACACGCGCGCACGTGGCACGCCGTCCACCGCGATCCGCGCGAACGACGCGAACTCGTCGCTCTCCAGCAGGTACCGCAGCGCCACATCCGCACCGGCGAGTGCGGACACCGTCTCCGGCGGTCGTTCCAGGGGGTCGGTGCGTTCCACGGCCGTATCTGATGGTAGTCTGGCGGGCGTCACCGACCGGAGGTTCTCCTCGTGCGCCGTCGTCTGTCCGCTCCGCTGATCGCCCTCTACCTCGCGCTGGTGCTGCCGGCCGTGACCTGGGCGGCGACGAGCACGTCATCGCCGGAAAAGCCCGAGGGGCACGACTACACGCTCGACACGATCTTCGTCGTGGCGCTCGGCATCCCCCTGATCCTCGCCCTGCTGTCGCTGATCGACGTCGCGGTCGGGAAGCACACCCAGAAGCACCAGTAGGCGCGATGACGCTTCAGCTTGACGAGCTGTTCGAGCTGCTGCGGATCGAGTCGGTCTCGAGCGACGGTGCGCACCCGGCCGAGCTGCGAGCGGCGGCCGACTGGGTGGCCCGGCTCGTCGGCGGGGCGCGGGTGGTCGAGGGCTTCGGCAATCCGGTGGTCGACGGGCTGATCCCCGCGTCGACGGAGGGCGCGCCGACGGTGGTCGCGTACGGGCACTACGACGTGCAGTCGCCGGGCGATCCGGCGCTGTGGGACAGCCCGGCGTTCGACCCGCAGGTGCGCGACGGCTGGCTCTATGCGCGCGGGGCGTCCGACGACAAGGGCAACTACTGGACGCTGCTTCGCGCAGCGCTCGACCTGGCCGGGGCGGGTGAGCTCGGTGTCAACGTGCGGGTGATCGCCGACGGCGAGGAGGAGGTCGGCGGCCACTCGGTGATCGACTACCTGGCGACGCTCGACGACCCGTTCGCGGCAGCCGTGATCTTCGATGGCGGCATGGCGACCGACGACGTGCCGGCCGTGACCACGGCGCTGCGCGGCCTGGCCGGCTTTCAGCTGCGGCTGGTGACCAACGCCAAGGAGCTGCACTCCGGCCTGTACGGCGGCGCGGCCGCGAACCCCGTGCACGACCTGTTGGCCACCCTCGCCGCCGTGGCCGGGAATGACCACCTGTTTGCGGATGGTGTGGCGCCGGTGACGGACGAGGAGCGCGCGGGTTGGTCGCAGCTCCCGTCCGGCGCCGAGATGCTCGCCAGCGGCGGGGGCACGCCGGCCGACGAGCGGGCCGCGGAGGAGTTCTACGACCGCACGTGGGCGATGCCGTCGCTGACCGTCCACTCGGTCGGGTCCGGAGACCCCACGATCCACAAGACCAGCATCGGCGCAGCGGCGCGCGCGTCGCTGTCGCTGCGCGTCGCGCCGGGGCAGGACCCGCACGCGCTCGGCGACGAGCTCGAACGGCGCCTGCGTGAGGCCTGCCCCGCGCACGCGACGCTCGAGCTCGAGCGCTGGCCGGACGGCGAGCCCGCATTCGTGTCGCCCGATGACCCGGTGATCGCAAGCGGGATGCGGGCGATCGAGCGGGCGACCGGAGCCGCCCCCGTCGCGATGCGAAGCGGCGGGTCGATCCCCGTGATGGCCGCGCTGGTGGCGCGCGGGACTCCGACGATTCTGTCCGGATTCGCGTCGGCCGACGACAACATCCACTCGCCCAACGAGCGGATGCGGGTCCGCAACCTCGAGTGGGCGCTCGCCTCGGCACGCGAGATCTATCGCGGGCTGGCCGAGACGCTGCGGAGCTGAGGCGCACGGAGGAAGTGGACGGCGTCCGTCGAAGCCGGTACGCTTGCGCGCGATGCGAATGACGTCGCGCGGGATGAGCGAGTACCAGGTGCGGACGCGGCTCTACGAGCCGCCCGAGATGGTGCGCAGGCTCGAGGCCAAGCTGGCCTGCTGGAAGATCGCGACATCGCCGCGGATGCGAGGCGAGGACCTGCGCAAGGCGTTCGAAGAGCGCCTCGACAACCGCGTGCCCGAGGTCGTGGCGGCGCCGGTGCAGGAATCCGAAGGCCCACGCATCCGGCTGATCGCGTAACGGCACCGGCACTCGGGCGCTCACCCTGGGCCGGCCGGGTCAGACACCTTCGGCGTCAGACCCGCGGGTCACCCGGCAGCCCCACCACCAGCACGCGAGCGCCTGCCAGTGGCGTCGCACGTCATGCGCCGTTCCACGACCGCATCGCCGCGTCCACGCCCTCGCGCACCACCGCCAGCGTGCAATCCGCTCCGTCGCGCACCAGCCGGTCGACGTCCGTTCCGGGCGGGAACGGCTGAAGCACCCAGTCCGCCACCGGGCGGGGATCGCCCCGCTCCGGGCGGCCGATGCCGATGCGCACCCGCAGGAAGTCCTGTGTCCCCAGCGCGTCGGCGACCGATCGCAGGCCGTTGTGGCCGGCGAGCCCTCCCCCGCGCTTCGCCCGCACGTCACCCAGCTCGAGGTCGAGCTCATCGTGCACCACCACCAGCCGCTCCGGCGGCAGCTTCGTGAAGCGCAGCGCCGGTGAGACCGCGCGGCCCGAGTCGTTCATGTACGTCTCGGGCACGTGCAGCACCAGCCGCTCGTCGCCGTCACGCACCTCGCTCGCGCTGCCGCTCCAGCGCGACCGCCAGCTTCCGCCCAAGTCGGACGCGATCAGCTCGACCGCCTTGCGGCCGAGGTTGTGGCGCGTGTCGCGGTACCGCGGCCCGGGGTTGCCGAGCCCAACGACCAGATAGGCGAAGGACGACCGACGCTCGCGGCGGAGCAGGCCCACGCCGTCTTACGCGTCGCCGGAGGAACCCTCCGCTGACGCCTCGCCTTCGCCGGCCGGCTGCTCGCCGTCGGCCGCCTCGGCGGCGACCGCTTCGGCCTCCTCGTCGCCCTCGGCTGCCGGCGCCTCGAGCTCCTCCTCGGAGATCGGCGCGCTGACGGTGGCGATCGCGGTGCTCTCAGGGTCGTCGAGGAACGTGACGCCGTCGAGCGCCGGAATGTCCACGAGGCGCAGCGACCCGCCGATGTCGAGCTCGCTGACGTCGACGACGATCTGGTCGGGAATCGCGGTCGGTAGCACCGAGATGTGCAGCTCATGGGTCGGCTGGCTCAGCACGCCGCCCATCGACACGCCGTTCGGCGTGCCCTCGAGCACGATCCGCACGACCGTGTTGATCGGCTGGTCGAGCCTGACCTCATGGAAATCGATGTGGATGACGCGGTCGCGCACCGGGTCGAGCTGCATGTCCTTGATGACCACGGAATGCGTCTTGCCCTTGCCGTCGAGCGTCAGGTCGATGATCGCGTGCTGGCCGCCCGGCCCGGACACGGCCGTCCGCAGGTCGCGGGCGCCGACGCAGATCGGCGTCGAGCCGTCCTTGCCGCTCGTGGACGTATAGATCACTCCGGGGATCTCGCCGGCGGCACGCAGCGCCTTGGCGTCCTTGCCCCCGCGCCCCTCGCGCACGCGCGCTTCGAGTTTCACATCAGCCATCGATCGCTCCCAAAGACGTGACGATCCGGCGCGGCGGTCAGAAGAGCTGGTTGCCGCCGTGGAACAGGCCGGACACCGAGTCGTCGTTGAAGACGTTGGAGATGGTATCAGCCAGGATCGGGGCGACCGACAGCACCCTGACGTTGTCGGGGCGCTTCACGAGGTTGCCCGGGATCGTGTCCGTGACGACCACCTGCCTGAACACGCTGTTTCCGAGGTTCTCGAGGGCCGGCCCCGAGAACACCGCGTGGGTGGCGCAGGCGTAGACCTCCGTCGCGCCGTGCTCGACCAGCGCAACGCCGCCCGCGCACAGCGTCCCTGCCGTGTCGATGATGTCGTCGATCACGATGCAGGTCTTGTCGCGCACGCGGCCGATCACGTTGGTCACCTCGGCCACCTGCTGCTCGGGCCGCTCCTTCGTGATCAGCGCGAACCCCGCGCCGAGCATCTCGGAGAACTTCTTCGCCAGCTTCGCGCGGCCCGCATCCCCCGACACCACCACGACCTCCTCGGGCGCGACATTGCCGAGCACGAGCCTGAAGTGGTCGGCCAGCAGCGGCACCGACGTCATGTGGTCCACGGGGATCTTGAAGAAGCCCTGCAGCTGGCCGGCATGCAGATCCATCGTCAGGACGCGGTCTGCGCCGGCCGCCTCGATCATGTCGGCAACCAGCTTCGAGGTGATCGGCTCGCGCGGCGCGCTCTTCTTGTCCTGGCGCGAGTACGGATACCACGGCATGACCGCCGTTATCCGCTTGGCGGAGGCCAGGCGGGCCGCGTTGATCATGATCAGCAGCTCCATCAGCGAGTCGTTCGTCGGCGAGGAGCAGGACTGCACGATGAACATGTCCGCTCCGCGCACCGATTCCTCGTAGCGGCAGTACACCTCGCCGTTCGTGAACGTCTTCAGCATCGCCTGGCCGAGCTCGATGCCGAGATGCTCCGCGATCTTCTCCCCGAGCTCCGGGTTCGACCGGCCGCTGAACAGCATCAGACGCTTGTGCGGCGTGCGCTCCATCCATGTCAGCCGGGTGTCGCTCATCGACGGCGCCGAGGCCGGCAGAGTCGGAAACAGCGGGATCGGCGACTCAACGCTGACGGCGCTTTCGGGTTCCATATCCCGGAATGTTGGTCTGCTTGGCACGAGCGACTCCGAGGGCGTCGGGCGGGATGTCGTCGGTGATCACGGAGCCTGCACCCGTCCAGGCGCCGTCTCCAATGGTGACCGGGGCGACGAAGACATTATGAGAGCTCGTGTGGACGTCCTGCCCGATCGTCGTGCGCTGCTTGCTGTGGCCGTCGTAGTTCGCGGTGATGGCGCCCGCTCCGATGTTCGTCCCCGAGCCGATATCGGCATCCCCGATGTAGGACAGGTGCGGCACCTTGGCGCCCTCGCCGAGCACGGAATTCTTGATCTCCACGTATGTCCCCGCCTTCGCGCCGTCGAGCAGCGTCGCGCCGGGGCGAAGGTAGCAGAACGGCCCGACCAGGGCATCGCGCCCGATCGTCGCGTCGACGGCCACGACGTGCGGCCCGACCTGAGCGCCCGCGGCAACGCTGGTCGCGCCGCGCAGGACGGTGAAGGGGTGGATGACCGCGTCGGCCTCGATCTCGACGGTCGGCTCGATGAACGTGGAGGCGGGATCGACGATCGTGACGCCGTCCAGCTGGTGGCGTCGGTTGATGCGCGCCCGCAGCTCCGCGTCCGCCTCCGCGAGGTCGACGCGCGTGTTGACTCCCTTGGCGACGAGCGGATCGTCATGCACGTGGGCGTGCACCCCTGCGCCGTCGGCGCTCAGGATGCCCACGATGTCCGTCAGGTAGAGCTCGCCCTGGTCGTTGTCGTCGGTCACGCGGTCGAGCGCGCTCCAGAGCAGGTCGGCGCGCGCGACGTAGTACCCGGAGTTCACCTCGGCGATCGAGCGCTGGTCGGGTGAGGCGTCACGCACCTCCACGATGCCTGTCACGTTCCCCGATGCGTCCCGGACGATGCGCCCGAAATCCTCCCCAATGGTCGCAGTGCGCTCGAAGGTGAGCAGCGTCGCCGCCGCGCCCGCCGTCCGGTGGGCCGCCACCAGGTCGCGCAGCGTGTCCGCCTCGATCAGGGGGTGGTCGGCGTTCATGACCAGCACGTCGCCGGCGAAGCCGGCGAGCGCCTCGCGGGCGGCGAGGACGGCGTCACCGGTGCCGCGCGCGGTGTGCTGCACGGCAGCCGTGGCCCACTCCGGCACGAGCACGGCGAGCTGCGGTTCGTCGGGTGGCACGACCACAACGGCGGGGGAGGCGCCCAGCGGCTCCACCGCGCCCAGAGACCAGGCCAGCAGCGGGCGCCCGCAGGCGGGGTGCAGGAGCTTCGGGACCCGCGACTTCATGCGCGTGCCCCTGCCCGCCGCGAGGACGATGCTGGCCAGGGTGTCGGTCATGTCGCGGTCACGTGCCAGAAGACTGGGGCGCCTGGATTCGAACCAGGGGTCGCGGGACCAAAACCCGCTGCCTTACCACTTGGCCACGCCCCATCGCCGTGCGGTCAGGCGGGATGAGTATACGGCGCAGGGTGCGGACGACGCGCCGCGCCGCTCTACGTCCTGCGAAGGTCGCCGAGCAGCACGAGCACGAGGATGACGAGCACGAGCGCGGCGACGATGGCGGTGAGGAAGATCAGGCCCTGCAGCGCAGGCACGATGATCGCGGCGACGGCCTGGGACATCGCGACCACCCAGAGCGGCCGGCGAAGGCGGAGCGGCACGCGCTTTCGCAGCCAGAGGTAGCCGAACACGGCCAGCAGGCCGACGAGGAAGAGAAACCGGAACCCCACAACCCACGCTGCCGCGCCCTCGACGATCCCGACGACGATCGCGATGCGGATGCTGTGCTCCCGCAGCCACTTCAGCGGCGAGCGTCGCGGCGCCTTCTCCTCCAGGGTCACCCGATCGCTCGACAGGTTCCATTCGGCCATGGAGGAATGCTACATCGTGCGGGTCACGACCGACCCCTCGATGCCCGCCGCCGCGGTGCGCGCGGCCGGCTCGTCCGCGAACAGGCCGAACACGGTCGGCCCGCTGCCCGAGACGGCGGCCGCCAGCGCTCCCGCCGCGCGAACGGCAGCCAGCGTGTCGGCGATCGATGGCATCAGCGAGCACGCGGCCGGCTCGAGGTCGTTGGCGACCAGCGCGGCAACGCCCTCCGGCGCCCGTGCCGTATGCACCCCGCGGATCAGGTCGCCCTGGACGGCGGGGTAGACGGGATTCGGCTCCGCCGCGGCGTAGACGTCTGCGGTCGAGAGCCCCTCGGCTCCGGGCACGAGCAGCACGGCGAGCCCGCGGGGGAACGCGGGCAACGGCCGCAGAACATCGCCGCGGCCCGTGGCGAGCGCCACCTCGAGGCCGGACAGGAAGAACGGCACGTCGCTTCCGAGCGACCGGGCGATCTCGTACAGCTCGTTCACGGAGCGCTCGCCGGGAAGCGCCCGAAGCACCGCGGCGGCGTCCGATGAGCCACCACCGAGACCGGCGGCGACAGGGATCCGCTTCTCGATGCGAACACGCCGCCTCTCTCCGAGCGCGTCGAGCGCCCGCGTCACCAGCGTGTCGGCGAACCCTTCCACCACCGTCTCGCCGGCCGGCTCGACGTGGAGCACGTCGTGCAGCTCGAGCGCCGCAAACAGCGTCGTGATCCGGTGGAACCCGTCGTCGCGCCGCGGGCCGACGCGCAGGCACAGGTTGATCTTCGCGGGCGCGCGCAGGATCACAGCAGCTCCAGGAACTGCTCCGGGGCGAGCTGCTCCGCCCGCAGCGGGGCGAGCGCGGGCGGCGGCGGATCGAGCCCCGCAAGCTCCATCGCGTTGGCGAGCCGCTTGCGGCGGTGGGCGAACGCCCCGTGGACGACGCGCGAGATCGCCCGCCACTCCGGTTGCGCCGCCCGGTCGCTGCTGCGCTCGAACGCGACCAGCGCGGAGTCCACCCGGGGCACGGGCGAGAACACGCGGCGGGAGACCGGGCGCACGGCTAGACGGCGGCAGCTGAGCTGCACCAGCACGGAGACCGCCCCGTAGGCCTTGGTGCTGGGCTGCGCGAACAGGCGGCCGGCGATCTCGCGCTGCACCATCACGCAGAAGCGCTCGCAGACGGGGAGGGCGTCCATGATCACCGGCGTCGCGATGCTGTAGGGGAGGTTCGCGACGAGCGCCGCGGGCGCCGGGTCGAGCGCGCCGAAGTCGACCCCCATGGCGTCGGCGAAGAGCAGCCGGACGTTCGAGACCCCCTCGAGCGTCGCCGCAAGCGCGGGCTCCAGACGGCGGTCGACCTCGATGGCGTGCACCAGGGCGGCCCGTTCGCTGAGCCAGCGTGTCAGGACGCCGAGCCCGGCACCGACCTCGAGCACGACGTCGCCGGAGCGAAGCGGCGCGACCCGGCCGATGATGCCGAGCACGTTGTCGTCGATCAGGAAGTTCTGCCCGAGCTCCCGTTTCGGGACGATTCCGAGCTCGCGGAGCCGGGCGATCGAGACCTGCGTGGTCACCGGCGCATCATGCCAGCGTGACGACCGCGACCCCGGCCGCCACGGCGACCCCGCCGAGCAGTGCCCGCGGGCGGGGCCGGCCGCGCCCGAGCGCCGCGGCGATCAGCGGGGCCAGGGCGATGCTCGACTCGCGAACGGCCGACACCGACGCCGCCGGGGCACGCTGCAAGGCGGCGAGCGCGAGCCCATACGCGGCGAACATGCCGATGCCCGCCACTAGGGAGCTGCGGCCGACGGACGCGCGCACCACGGCCGCGCCGTCCCGGCGCAGCGCCCACACGGCATAGGCGAGCGACGGCCACACCATCACCGCCTCCAGGTAGGGGACCGGTGAGCCGTAGCGGAGGCCGTGCTTGTCCACCAGCGTGTAGCCGGCGATCGACGCCGCGACGGCGAGTGCGAGCGTCACGTCGCGCGCCGCCGCGCGGTTCGCGCCGCCGGCCACCAGGACGATCCCGCCCGCCACGAGCGCGACGCCCGCGAGCTGTCCGGCGTTCGTGCCGGCGCCGGTCGCCACGGCGGCGGCGAGCACCAGCGGCGGCGCTGCGCCGCGCGCGATCGGATAGATCACCGTGACCGCCGCGTCGCGGTAGGCGGCCGCGAGCAGCACGATGTATGCCAGCTCGAGCGCTGCGGAGGCGGCGATCCAGGGAAGCGCGCCTGCCTGCACGTCCCACGTGGCCGCCGCGATGGGCAGCGCCGCCAGCACGCCGACGATCATCGCCACCGCGGCCGCCGGTCGCGGGTCGCGGGCGCTGCCGACGAGCACGTTCCAGAGCGCGTGCACCAGCGCGGCGGACAGCGCCAGGGCCAGCGCGGCGGCCGTCACGGGAGCGAGAACACGCGGGCGGCGTTCCGTTCGATCTGCCGGCCCAGCTCGCCGGGGTCGACGCCCCGGAGACCGGCGAGAAACTCGAGCGTGTGGACGACGTTCGCGGGGGTGTTGCGCCGGCCGCGCAGCGGCACCGGCGCGAGGTACGGGCTGTCGGTCTCGGCCAGCAGCAGCTCGGCCGGCGTGCGCGCGGCCGCCTCCTGCAGCTCCACCGCCTTCGGGTATGTCACGTTGCCGGCAAACGAGAGCATGTAGCCCCGGGAGACGGCCTCGGCCAGCCGGTCGGGCGAGGAGAAGCAGTGGAGCACCACCGGGACGCGGGCACGCTCGAGCATGGGGAACGTCTCCTCGTCGGCGTCGCGCGTGTGGATCACGAGGGGCAGTCCTACCTCGTTCGCGAGGTCGATCTGCTGGGCGAACACCCGGCGCTGGTGTTCGCGGGGAGCGTTGTCCCGGTAGAAGTCGAGTCCGACCTCGCCGAGGCCCACGACCCGCGGCCGGGTCAGCAGCGGCCGCAGCGCGGCGACATCGGCTTCGGACGCGTCGTGCGGGTGCCAGCCGACGATCGCCCAGACGCCGGGGTGCTCGCCCGCCAGGTCGACCGCCTGCTCGCGGCCGATGGTCAGGATGCGGTCGACGCCGGCCTCGGCCGCCTGGGCGATCGCCGCAGCGGCACCTCCCTCGACGCTCTCGAGGTGCGCGTGGGTGTCGATCACCGCTCGACGCGCGGGAACAGCGGCTCGGGCTGCTGCACCTGCGTTCCGGCGGGCAGGAGGCCCAGGGCGGCGCGGTCCCACGCAGTGGCGCCCGGATCGCCGACCGCCGCGAGGATCTTCCCGGCGGCGGCCGGGATGAAGGGCGTGAGCAGCACGCCGAGCGCCCGCACCGTGTCGGCAAGGGTGTAGAGCGCATCGTCGAGCCGGCGAGCATCGCTCTCGGCGTCGCTGCGGGCGAGCACCCAGGGCTGCTGCTCCTCGACGTAGCGGTTGGCGCTGCGGACGAGGCCCCAGATCTCCTCGAGGGCGCCGGTGAGGTCGGTCTCGCCGAGCCGCCGCGCGACGCCTTCGTGGACAGGGGGCAGCGCGTTCGTGCCCTCCGGGACGCGGCCGTCGCGATAGCGGACGACCATCGCCGTGGCGCGGGAGACGAGATTCCCCAGGTCGTTCGCGAGCTCGCCCTCGTAGCGGCGGTGGAGGCCCTCCCACGTGACATCGCCGTCCTGGCCCCACTGCACCTCGCGCAGCAGGTAGAACCGCAGCGCGTCCGCGCCAAGCGTGCCGATCACCTCGAATGGGTCGATCACGTTGCCAAGCGTCTTGCTCATCTTCTGACCGTCCGACGTGAAGTAGCCGTGGACGAACAGGCCGCGCGGCGGCTCGTAGCCGGCGGCCAGCAGCATGGCCGGCCAGACGATGCCGTGCAGGCGCAGGATGTCCTTCGCCATCAGGTGCAGCGACGTCGGCCAGAACTCCGACGTCACGTCGCGTCCGAGGCCGTACTCCTGCGCGGTGCGGTAGTTGAGCAGGGCGTCCACCCAGACGTAGATCGTCTGGCTCGGCTCCCACGGCACCGGGATGCCCCAGCTGACCGAGCCGCGCGTGAACGAGACGTCCTCGAGGCCGCCAGCGATCAGCGAGCGCGCCTCGTTGTAGCGGGCGCGCGGGCGCACGAAGTTCGGATCGGCGTCGTAGAGCTCGAGCAGCCGGGGCGCCCACGTCGACAGCGGGAAGAACCAGTTCTTCTCCTCGACCCAGTCGGTCGGCCGGTTGTGGATCGGACAGATGTTGCCAGGCTGGACGAGATCGCCCTCGGGATAGAACACCTCGCATGACGAGCAGTAGTAGCCGGCGTACGTCCCCTCGTAGAGGTGCCCACCGTCGTGCAGCTTCTGGACGAACGCCTGGACGCGGCGCTCGTGCTCGGGGTCAGTCGTGCGGATGAAGAAGTCGTGGGTCGACTCCATCTCGGCGGTCAGGCGGCGGAACCGCTCCGAGACCTGGTCGCAGAACTCCTTTGGCGGGAGGCCGGCCGCCTCCGCCGCGCGAGCGACGTTGCCGCCGTGCTCGTCGGTGCCGGTCAGGAAGAAGACGTCCTCGCCGCGCTGCCGGTGGTGGCGGGCCAGAACGTCGGCGGCCACGGTCGTGTACGCGTGTCCGAGATGCGGATCGGAGTTGACGTAATAGATGGGAGTTGTGACAGAAAAGGCCATATTGCAAAGCGGACGCTGGCAAATCGCGAGTGTCGTGGATATGCTGGCGACCAATCCTACCGGCGGACGTAAAGGCGGCGGATGTCGAGGCGCAGCACGGAGGCTAGACCCCAATCCGTGAGCCCGCGGGTCGGCGGCGTGGTGCGCCGGGTCGACGAGCTGGGGCGGATCGTGATCCCTGTCGAGATCCGCAAGCGCTTCGGGATCGCGGACCACGATGCCCTCGAGATCAGCGTGCAGGGCGACTCGATCGTGCTCGCCCGGCCGCACACGGAATGCGTCTTCTGCGGAGCCGGCGAGGGGCTCACGGAGTTCCGCGACCGTGCCGTGTGCAGGAACTGCGTCGCGGAGCTTGGCTCAGACGTTGTGTCCGCCGCGAGATAGCTGTCAGCGCCGGCGCGTGAGCGCCTCGTAGATCTGGTTGCGCGGCACGCCGCTGAGCGTCGATGCGAGCGCCGCGGCGCGCTTCGAGCCGAGGGCGCCCGCAAGCTCCGAGAGGACGGCCGCGTCGGGCAGGTCGGACGGCCGCTCCTGCGCGGCGGCGAGCACCAGCGTCACCTCGCCCTTCGGCGGTTGCTCGAATGACGCCGCGAGCTCGGCGATGGTGCCGCGCTCGACCTGCTCGTGGAGCTTCGTCAGCTCGCGGCACACAGCAGCCGTGCGTTCCGGGTCGCGCCCGGCCAGGCGCGCAAGCGTCGACGGCAAGCGCTTCGGCGATTCGAACGCGACGATCGGCAGACGCGCGCCGTCCAGGTGGTCGAGCAGCGTCGCCAGCGCTCCGGCCGCGCGCGGGAGGAATCCGGCGAACACGTAGCCGCCGCCCGCCATGCCCGACGCGGCCAGCGCGACCGGCACAGCCGAGGCGCCTGGCAGCACGACCGGCCGGATGCCGGCGTCCAGCGCGGCGGCGATGAGGAGCGCACCGGGGTCGGAGACCGCCGGGAAGCCCGCGTCGGTCAGCAGGCAGATGCGGTCGCCCGCGGCCACGCGGCGGACGATCGCCGGGGACTGCGCGCGCTCGTTGTGCTCGTGCAGCGCGATCAGCGGCAGGTCGATGCCGTGGCGGGCGAGCAGGGTGCGGGAATGGCGCGTGTCCTCGCATGCGGCGGCGTCGGCACGGCGCAGCTCCTCGAGCGCGCGGAGCGTGACGTCGCCGAGGTTGCCGATCGGGGTCGGGCAGACGACGAGGGCGCCGGTGTCAGCCATGGCGGACACTCTACGAATCTCGCAGCCGGCACGCCGGTTCCGGCCGGCGCGAAGGCACACGCCGCCGACCACGCCATTCATTGGAGACCAAGTCGTACCGCGGGGGTGATGCGCGCTCGTGACGCAGGTGTGACGGGCGCTGGGATGGTTGAGCGGGCAGGCGGCCCAACCCAATTATTGGAGACCAAGTCGAGGCGACTATCCCCGTACTGTAGAGAAAGGTGGTATAGTCCACATGCATGGCAAGCAGAAAGGCGGCTCACTTTCCGAGATGCCGCCAGCGGTGAGTCAGCGCGAGCAGGCCAAGGTCGTCCAGCGGGACGATGGGTGGCCAGGTGACGGTGGCATCAGGTGGGCCGTCGATCTTGATGGTGCTGTCCCTCCACCGCTCCGCGACACCGGCGTCGTCAGCGATCCGGGGCCACGGCTTCCCCTCGACCGGGCGGCATATGAGGTTCTGCAGCACCGCTTGGCCGATGCTGAGGGTGCATGTGTGGCCATTGACCACCATGACGTCTGGTGCCATGGCTTGGGCGAAGGTGATGTTCCCGCTGTAGCCCCGAGCAACCTGGAGAGATGATGAACGCTTCGCGAGCCAAAGCGTGGTGCGATCAGGGGCGGTTCCCGATGCCGCCAATGCGGTTCGCTCGAGCTGGGTGTAGTAAGCCGGTTCCCTTGATTCCGCCTCCAGCACCATGTCGGTCATGGTGAGCCACGCGGCGAGTGCGAGTTGCCCGCCTGTCGGGATGCTGAGAGGCGTTCCCGCGATCATCGGCCCAAGGGTTGGCTGGGCGAGTTGCTGAAGGTCGCTCATCCAGCCGTTGTTACATGTCTGGCAAACGTGGTTGCGGACGGCCAGGACGATGGTGTCCTCCAGCCGGTCGGGCTGTTGGACGCCTCCATAGCGGCGACGCTTCTTGATCCGCGCGTCGGTGGGCTTCGTCAACAGCGGCCGGATCCACTTGGGGATCGCGTCCTCTTTGCTGTCAGCGGTGTTGCCGCAGAAGATGCACGTGCCGCGGTTCCGGCGTCTAGCCATGCGGCTACCCTTTCAACATGACCGACAAGCCGCAACCGCCGGCAAAGCCGGAGCCGAAGCAGAAGACGAAGACGGGCGCCGAGATCCCCGTCCCGAAGCGCGGCGAGTTCTACGAGAGCCTCGGCAAAGCAACCAAGCCTGATGACAGCCCCTAGGCGGGTGTTTCCGCCGGTGACACGTCCTGGTATAAAGTGGAGGCCGACAATGCCAACCGCCGCACCCCCACGACACCCGTCCATCTTGCTCGCCAAGGGCATTTTGAAGGCGCTCTTCACGGAGAAGCCCACGGAGACGAGCGAGGTCGTGGTTACCGCTGATGGCGACGTGGAGATCAACCCCGTCCATTACGAAGATCATGGCGAGGTTGTC
>DASWRM010000049.1 GCA_036403155.1 Gaiellales bacterium
CCACCCCGGTTACCACCCACCCGCTCCGGGTAAGACGCCGCCTTCGCACCGAGGAGGCACCGATGAAGGCAGTCACCTGGCACGGGCGCCGCGATGTCCGCGTGGACAACGTCGACGACCCCGCCATACTCGAACCGACCGACGCGATCGTGCGCATCACATCGAGCGGAATCTGCGGCTCTGACCTGCACCTCTACGAGGTGCTCGGCATGTTCATGGACGAGGGCGACATCCTGGGCCACGAGCCGATGGGCATCGTCGAGGAGGTCGGCTCCCAGGTCGAGCACATCGCCCCCGGCGACCGCGTCGTCGTGCCCTTCAACATCTCCTGCGGCCACTGCTACATGTGCGACCAGCAGCTGTTCTCCCAGTGTGAGAGCACCCAGGTGCACGAGCATCACAAGGGCGCCGCGCTGTTCGGCTACACGCGCCTCTACGGCAGCGTCCCCGGCGGCCAGGCCGAATACCTGCGCGTCCCCCAGGCGCACTTCGGCCCCATCAAGGTGCCAGAGGGCCCGCCCGACACGCGCTTCGTCCTGCTCTCCGACGTCCTGCCCACCGCGTGGCAGGCGGTCGAGTACGCCGCCATCCCCGATGGCGGCTCGGTGACGGTGTTCGGGCTCGGCCCGATCGGCCAGATGTGCTGCCGGATCGCGAAGCGCCGCGGCGCCGCGCGGGTGATCGGCGTCGACCTCGTCGCCGAGCGGCTCGCGATGGCCGAGCGGCACGGCATCGAGACGCTCGACGTGAACGTCGTCGGCGACATCCCGGCAGCCGTGCAGGAGCGCACGGGCGGCCGCGGCACCGACAGCGTGATCGACGCGGTCGGCATGGAGGCGCACGGAGCGCCGTTCGGCAAGCTCGCACAGCGCATGGCGGGGATGCTCCCCGACTCGGTCGCGGCAGCGATGATCTCGAAGGCCGGGCTCGACCGGCTGAGCGTCCTGCACACGGCGATCGAGACCGTCCGGCGCGGGGGCACCGTCTCGCTCAGCGGCGTCTACGGCGGCCAGGCCGATCCGATGCCGATGATGACCCTCTTCGACAAGCAGGTGCAGCTGCGCATGGGGCAGGCAAACGTCCGCCGCTGGGTGGACGACATCATGCCGCTGCTGACCGCCGACGACGACCCCCTCGGCCTCGACGATTTGGTCACGCACCAGATGCCGCTCGAGGACGCGCCGCTCGCCTACGAGCTGTTCCAGAAGAAGCGCGACGGCGCGGTCAAGATCCTGCTCACCCCCTGAACGTTTCCCCTGGAACGGATCCGGGGCATTGCGTGCCTCATGCGCATCGTCGTGGTGGGAGCAAGCGGCAACGCCGGGACGAGCCTGCTCGAGGTGCTCGAGCGGCAGGGCTCGCACGACGTCGTCGGCCTCGTCCGGCGGCCGCCCCGTACCTCGTCCGCCGAGTGGATCGCCGCCGACATCCGGCACGGCGACCTGGAATCCGCGTTCCGTGGCGCCGACGCGGTGGTGCACCTGGCCTGGGCGATCCAGCCCTCGCACGAGCTGGCGGCCCTGCGGTCGGTCAACGTCGAGGGCAGCCGGCGGGTGTTCGCCGCGGTCGCACGTGCGGGAGTGCCGTCGCTCGTGTACGCGTCGTCCGTCGGCGCCTACGCGACCGGCCCGGTCAACCGGCGGGTCGACGAGAGGTGGCCGGCCACCGGCATTCCCAGCTCGTTCTACTCGCGCCACAAGGCGCAGGTCGAGGCCATGCTGGACATCTTCGAGGACGAGAACCCGTGGATCCGAGTCGTGCGGCTGCGCCCGGGGTTGATCTTCAAGCGGCAGGCCGGCGCCGAGGTGGCGGGCCTGTTCCTCGGCCGGCTGGTGCCGCGGCTGCTCGCCAACCCGCGGCTGATCCCCGTCGTGCCCGACCATCCCCGACTTCGCTTCCAGGCGGTGCACTCCCTGGACGTGGGGGAGGCATACCGGCTGGCGATCGAGAGCGACGAGCGCGGCCCGTTCAACATCGCCGCCGACCCCGTGCTGGACGGCCCGCTGCTCGCGCGCACGCTGCACGCCCGCACCCTTCCGGTGCCCGGAGCGGTGATGCACGGGGCCGCGTGGGCGACGTGGAAGCTGCGGCTGCAGCCCACGCCGCCGGGGTGGGTCGACATGGCGCTCGGGGTGCCCTTGATGGACTGGTCGCGCGCTCGCGAGCGGTTGGGATGGACGCCGCAGACGACGTCGGTCGACGCGCTGCTCGACGTGATGGAGGGGATGCGACGCGGGTCGACGGCGGAGACGCCGTCCACCGCCGGCCGCGGCGCCGCGCCCGTCTAGGCCGTGAGCGAGACAGCCCTCCCAGACGGGATGGACGCTGAGTCACGCGAACCGCGGATGCGGTCGGCGGGGGTGTGGGGGAGAAGGGTGTTCGTGACCGTGCTCGCGGTGCTGGTCGCGCTGGCGCTCGCGAACGTGTTCGGGCAGGCGATGACGGTGAGCGAGGCGTCGTCCAGAGAGGCGACGGTCAGGGTGGACGCGCCGGCGGCGGTGCGGGGCGGGCTGCTCTACCAGGTGGTGATCCGCGTGACGGCTCGCTCGGCGCTGTCGGAGCCGGAGCTGCAGCTGTCGAACGGATGGTTCTCCGGCCTGACAACGAACGCCGAGGTACCGCAGCCGAGCAGCCAGAGCAGCAAGCTGGGCGGCCCGTCGTTCTCGCTCGGCTCGATGCAGCCTGGCGACCAGCGAACGGTCCGGATCTACTTCCAGGTCAACCCGACGACGGTGGCGTGGCACCGGTCGGTCGACGTCGAGCTGGACGACGGCGCGACCGAGGTGCTGACGGTGCATCGATCGATGACGGTGTACCCCTGATGGACATCGTCCTCCGTGCCGCCGTCATCTTCTTCGCCGTCTACCTGGTGACGCGCATGATCGGCCGGCGGGAGCTCGGGATGAACGAGCCGTTCGACCTGATCCTGCTCGTGGTGATGGGCGACCTGATCCAGCAGGGTGTGACGCAGAGCGATTACTCGGTGACCGGCACGGTGCTCGCGCTGAGCACGTTCGTGCTGCTCACTGTCGCGCTCTCGTACCTCAGCTTCCGCGGCTCGCGCGTGCGCGCTGTGCTCGAGGGCCAGCCGCTGGTGCTGGTCGAGAACGGGACGCCGGTCGAGGAGAACCTGAGGAGCCAGCGGCTCGTGGTCGACGAGGTGCTCTCGGAGGCGCGGCTCCAGCAGGTGACCGCGCTCAAGGACATCCGCTGGGCGATCCTCGAGACGAACGGGTCGATCAGCATCATCCCGAAGGGGTGAGCGGTACGCTGGGTGCGTGAGGCGGCTCGCCCCGTGATCGCGGCAGCTGCGGCCCTTGTCCTTGGCGGGTGCGCGGGCGGCAGCGGGGCGCATGTGGAGGGCGCGCAGACGCGGAAGGATCTGGCGGCGACCGGCTGGCGGGTGACGTCGCTCGCGGTACCCGGGACGAGCCGGCTCTGCTCGGTGCGGGGCCATCATCCGCGCGTGTTCCTGTCGGCGGTTGCCGTCGGCCGGCTGGTCGCCCTGCTCCACCGCTGGCGCGTCCGCCAGGCCGGCTAGGCGTGCCGGCTCTCGGGATACCGCGGCACGCCGTCGTCTGGAACGGCCTCCCACGGCGCGGAGTAGTTCAGGAACTGGCGCCACTCCATCGTGACGCCGGGGTCGCTGTCGAGGCCGCCCAGCCGCACGCTCATCATCCCGTGATCCTGCGGGTTGCGGCTGAACAGGGCCGAGCCGCAGAGCGAGCAGAACAGCTTCTCGAAGCCGCCTCCGCCCGGGTCGTACGCCCGGATCGCGTCCTCGCCGGAGGTGATGGTGAGGGCGCCCCGTGGGATGCGCGCCTGCGCCGAGGCCGCCGTTCCCGTCCGCCGCTGGCAGCGCGTGCAGTGGCAGTAGCCCGCGTTTTCGAGCGGCTCGCTGATCTCGTAGGCGACGGCGCCGCAGAGGCAGTGGCCGGTCAGCGGGAGTTCGGGCATGGCGCGGAGGGTAGCCTATGATCCGGGTATGGAAACCGAGCGCGACAGGCAGGACGAGGAGCGTCGGGAGGCAGAGCGGCAGGCCGACGACGACGCCCTCGACGAGGCGATCGAGGAGACCTTCCCGGCGTCGGATCCGATCGCGCCACAGGATCCCGAGCGATAGCAGAGCCGTCGATCGAGCACGCGCGCTGGCCGGATGACGGCGAGGTCGTGCGCGGGCTGTTTCGCGACTACGCGGCGTCGCTCGACTTCGATCTCTGCTTCCAGGGCTTCGACGAGGAGCTCGCGTCGTTGCCCGGGCGGTATGCCCGGCCGGGCGGGTGCGTGCTGTTGGCGCGGGTGGACGGTGAGGTCGAGGCCAGCGGATGCGTGGCGCTGCGGCCGCTCGAGGCGGGAGCATGTGAGATGAAGCGGCTGTACGTCCGCCCGGCCGGCAGGGGCCGCGGGGTCGGGCGCGCCCTGGCCGAGGCGGTGATCGCCGAGGCGCGTCGGGCGGGGTACGCGTGCATGCGCCTTGACACGATCGATCCGTTGATGGGCGAGGCGATCGCGCTCTACCGTGCGCTCGGCTTCGCCGACATCCCGCCCTACACGGCGAATCCGGTGCCCGGGGCGCGCTATCTCGAGTTGGCGCTGTGACGGAGGGCGTCCGGTTCGTGCCGGTGCGGGCCGCGGACGGTCGTCGGTCGATGCTGCTGCTGGCCACCCAGGTGCTGCCTGGGACGCCCGAGGAGGTGTTTCCGTTCTTCGCGGATGCGTTCAACCTGGAGCGGATCACGCCGCCGTGGCTGCGGTTCCGGGTGCTGACGGCGCGGCCGATCGCGGTGGGCGAGGGAACGCTGATCGACTACCGGCTGCGGCTGCATCGCGTGCCGCTTCGGTGGCACACCCGGATCACCGACTGGGATCCGCCGCACCGGTTCTCGGACGAGCAGCTGAGCGGGCCATACCGTGTCTGGCGGCACCTGCACACGTTCGAGCCGTTCGAGGGCGGCGGGACGATCGCGCGTGACCGCGTGGAGTACCGGATGCGCGGTGGGCCGGTGGTGCAGTCGCTCGCCCAGCGGGCGCTGGTCGAGCGCGACCTGCGCGCCATCTTCGAGTACCGCCGGCAGCGGCTGGCGGAGATCTTCCCCGGGGCCTGAGCGCCGCGCCGAAAACCCCCCCGTTCGGGGGGCTGCGTGGCGGGCCGCGCGACTGCACCATGTTGGAGGCCGCATACGGCGTGCTGGATCACCGCGACGCGACCGTACGAGTCGCGCGAGGCGGCGGCGGAAACAGGATCCGGCAGCGGGGTCG
Source organism: Gaiellales bacterium (assembly GCA_036403155.1). GTDB lineage: Bacteria > Actinomycetota > Thermoleophilia > Gaiellales > JAICJC01 > JAICYJ01. The sequence goes on from DASWRM010000049.1 coordinate 5,260, forward strand.
GGCGGGCGCCCTCGGGGTGCGCCCGCCCCACCTTCGCTCCGGGTCGTCATGGCGTGGTCGCCCTGAACACCGGTTGCTGCGCGGCGGTGGGGTGAAAAAAAAGTGCCGGGCACCTTTTTTTCACCCAGCCGTCGCTTACGGCGCCAGCAGCTCCTCGCGCCAGCCGTCCGCTGTCCGCGTGAACCGCCGCCTGTGGTGCAGCCGGTGCTCGCCATGCTCCCAGAACTCGATCGCCTCGGGCGCCAGCAGGTACCCGCCCCAGTGAGGCGGCCGCTCCACCGGCTTCCCGGCGAACCGCCGCTCGGTCCCGGCCATCCGCTCGAGCAGCTCCTGCCGCGAGCCCAGCGGACGGCTCTGATCGCTCGCCCACGCGCCGAGCTGGCTCTCACGCGGGCGTCCCGCGAAGTACGCGTCCGACTCCTCGTCGCCCAGCCGCCGCACCGGCCCCTCCGCGCGGAGCTGCCGTCCCAGCAGATCCCAGTGGAAGACCAGGGCGCCGTGCCCGTTTGCCTCGATCTCGCCGGCCTTGCGGCTCTCGCGGTTGGTGTAGAACCGGAACCCCTCGTCGTCGAGGCCGCGCATCAGCACGATCCGCACCGACGGCCGGCCGTCCCCGTCGGCGGTCGCAATCGCCATCGCCTCGGGCTGGGGTATGCCCGCGCCGCGCGCCTGGTCGAGCCACTCGCGGGCCAGTTGAATTGGATCGGTCACGCGCGGCATGTTACGCACCGGCCGCGCTCGGGAACGTCGTTGCGGGATGAGCCAGCCGACATCTGCCCACGAGCAGCCGACGCTGCTGCACCCGGCGCGCGGCTACGCCGACCAGCCGATGCCGCTCGCCGGCCGCGCCGCGCTGTCGGCGGGCTTCGCGACGGCCATCGCGGGCGGTGCGCTGGCGGCCCGCCGTGCGGGGCTGCGGATTCCCGAGCGGCTCGACACGGGCGACGTCCTCGCCGCCGGGGTTGCCACCTACAAGCTCGCCCGCATCATCTCGAAGGACAAGGTGACCACGTTCGCGCGCGCCCCGTTCACCGAGTACCAGGAGCGCGCCGGCCGCGGCGAGGTGGAGGAGGCGCCGCGCGGCGGCACGTTCCGGAGGGCCGTCGGCGAGCTGCTCACCTGTCCGTACTGCCTGGGCGTGTGGATCGCGAGCGGGTTCGTGGGCGGCCTGGTGGCGGCGCCGCGCCAGACGCGCATGGTGATCGCCGCGGTCGACGTGGTCGCGCTGTCCGACGGTCTGCAGATGCTCGACCGCGCGGCGGCGCGGACGCTGATGGACTAGTGCTCGGCGGTACGATCCGCGCATGAGCATCGGAGATGCGACCAACGAGGGCGCGCAGCGGGCTGAGGCGCTGCACTCGGCGGTCGCGGCCGCCGTGGCAGGTGCCGGCGGCGGCATCGCGGATGCCGGCGAGCGGGTGCTCGCGGTCATCGGCGAGCAGATGGGGCTGCATGCCGGTGTGCTCTGGCGCTTCGACGGCGCCGGCGAGCAGCTGGTCCCGTCGACCACCTGGACGGCGAGGGACGGCCTCGACGACTTCTTCGCGGACAGCCGCTCGCGCGTCTTCTCCTCGAACGAGGGCCTGCCCGGCATCGTCTGGTCGACGCGCCGTGTCGCGTGGTACGCGGATCTGACCGACGAGCGGCGCTACTGGCGGGCCGCGGCCGCCGCCCGCGCCGGCCTCCACACGGCGATCGGCATCCCGCTGGTCGCTCGTGGTGAGATCGTCGGCGTCGCGGAGCTGCTGTCGGTCGATGTGCTCCAGCCGGATCCCGAGCTGGTCGCGGTCTACGAGACGCTCGGGCCACGGATCGGCGAGCTGCTCGAGCGCCTCTACGCAGACGCGGCGATCGCCGAGAGCGACGCCCGTAAGGCGGCCGTGCTCGAGGCGTCCCTGGACGCCGTGCTCACGGGCGACGCAGACGGGCGCATCCTCGAGACCAACCGGGCGGCGACCGAGCTGCTTGGCTGGCTGCCCGACGAGATGGTCGGCCGTCGCGTCGGCGAGCTGCTCGTCCCGCCGGAGCTGCGCGACCGGCACGAGGCCGGACTCCGTCGATTCGCCGAGACCGGTCAGTCGCACCTGATCGGCACGCGGTACGAGACCGAGGCGCTGCACCGGGACGGCTCGCGCATCCCCGTGGAGCTGACGATCAACCGCGTGCGCCTGCCGGGGCCGCCGGTGCTGACCGTCTTCGTCCGCGACCTGCGCGAACGGCGCCGCATCGAGCAGGAGCGCGCGCGGCTGCTCGCCTCCGAGACGGCGGCGCGCGTCTCGGCGCAGGCCGCATGGAGCAAGCTGCGGCTGGTCTCGGACGTCAGCGAGATGCTCGCTCGGACACTTACCTATCCCGAAGCGTTCGAACGGCTCGCCGAGCGCACCGTGCTCGACGTCGCCGACCTGTGCCTGGTCGACATCGTCGACGAGCGCGGCGACATCACCCGCGTCGCCGCCCGTCACCGCGATCCGCTCCTGCAGCCGCTCGCGGACCGGCTCGCGGGTGAGTTCGTGCCGAGGCAGGCGGGCGCCCACCCGGCGCCGTACGTGATCCGCACCGGCGCCCCCCAGTTCTCGCCCGTCATGTCCGAGGAGTTCCTGCGTTCCACGTGTGTCAACGAGGAGCACTACCGGGTCGTGCGCCGGCTCGGCTTCCAGTCCTACATCACCGTGCCGCTGACCGTGCGCGACCGGGTGCTCGGCGCGCTCACGCTGATCTCGACCGACCCCAACCGCCGGTACGACCGCGAGGACGTGGCCGTCGCGGAGGAGCTCGCGCGCCGGGCCGCTGTCCGCATCGACAACGCGCGCCTCTACCAGGAGCGCGACCGGGTCGCGCACGTGCTCCAGCAGGGGCTGCTTCCGCGCATGCTCCCGCAGGTGCCGCGGCTCGAGCTGGCGGCGCGCTACCTGCCGTCCGGCGAGGGGCTCGAGGCGGGCGGTGACTTCTACGACGTGTTCGCCTCCGGGCCCGACCGGTGGGCGCTGGTGATCGGCGACGTCTGCGGGAAGGGCCCGGAGGCGGCGGCCGGTATGGGCCTCGCGCGCCCCGCCCTGCGCGCGCTGGCCCGTGCGTACCGCAGCCCCTCGCGGCTGCTGCGCGCGCTGAACCAGGAGCTGCTCGACCAGATCGCGGCCAACCGCTTCGTCACCGTCGCCTACGTGCAGGCACAGCCGCGCAAGGAGTCGGGACTGACCCTGACCGCGTGCCTGGGCGGGCACGCGCCCGCGGTGCTCTGTACTGCCACCGGCCACGTCCGCGACGTCGGCCTGACCGGGACGCTGCTCGGCGTCGTGCCCAAGGTAACGCTGCGTGAGCAGCGCACCGCCATGCGGCGGGGCGATCTCCTGCTGCTCCACACGGACGGGCTGGCCGACGACATCGACTCGCCCGCGCCCTTCTCGCACGACGACATCCGCCGCCTGCTCGCGCGGATGGCTGGCTCGTCTGCCGAGCAGGTGGCGGTCGAGATCGAGCGGGAGATGCGCACCCGCAGCGGGGGCGGTCGCCCGGCGGACGACGTGGCCTACCTGGTCGCGCGCTGTGTCGAGTAGCCGCCGCCGGTGATCGGCGGTCAAGGTGGTGCTGTGCGGCGGTTGCTTCAACGATCTCGAAGTTTGGCCACCAGTGCCGGGACCAAGGCGAGGTCAGCGACTAGGCCATTCATTGCGTCCTCCCGGTCGGCAGGACGGCCGCGAAGGATCGAGGAGGGGTGCACGGTGGCGAGCGTGGTGACGCCGTTCGGGCCGGGCAGCGGCCGGCCGCGATCGCGGGTGACGCGAAAGCTCGGCCCGTGGATGCTCGAGCCGGCAACGGCGCCGAGCAGGACGAGGACGAGCGGGGCGATCGCCTCCAGCTCGGCGAGCAGCCACGGCTGGCAGGCGACGATCTCGGTGCGGCCGGGGCGCTGGTGGATGCGGCGCTTCCCGCGCGGCTGCCACTTGAAGTGCTTCACGGCGTTGGTGACGTAGACGTCCTCGCGGACGAGCCCGGCGCGCTGGAGCGCCTCGTCGAGCACGTGGCCGGCGGGGCCGACGAACGGGCGCCCCGAGCGGTCCTCCTGATCGCCCGGCTGCTCGCCGGCTAGGACGACCCGGGCGTCCGCCCGGCCCTCCCCGAACACGGTCTGCGTGCCGACCTCCCAGAGGTGGCAGCGGCGGCATACCGCCGCCTCCGCGCGCAGCGCCTCGAGGTCGGATCCGGCCGCCATGGCTTGCGGGTACCCGGGGTTGACGGATCCGACACGATTGGCGGGAAGCGCTTCCGGGTATCGGCTGGAGGATGGCGGAGTCGATCAACCGCAACGGCAACGGAACGCACCGCTCGATCGGCGAGCTGACGAAGGCGGTGTCGCGCGACGCGGCAGCGCTCGTCCGCGCGGAAGTGCAGCTGGCGAAGCAGGAGATGTCGGCCAAGGCGCGGCAGTCGGCGGCCGGCGGCGCGTTGGCGGGCGTCGCGCTGGTGCTGCTGCTCGCGGCGCTGGGAGCGCTCACGGCGGCAGCCGTCGCCGGTCTGGCGACCGCGATGGCCAGGTGGCTCGCGGCGCTGATCGTGGCGGCGGTGCTGCTGGTGGTCGCCACGATGTTCGCGCTGGTTGCGGTCAGCCGGCTGCGGAAGGGCGCTCCGCCGGCGCCGACCGAGACGATCGAGTCTGCGAAGGGGGATGTCCAGTGGCTGAAACGACACGCGACGTCAGAGCACAGATAGAGGAGGCTCGCGAGCGGCTGGCCGAGGACGTCCAGGCGCTGGCGTACCAGGCGAACATCCCCAAGCGGATGCGCGAGCGCGTCTCGCGCAGGCTCGAGGTGGACAGTCGCAGGGCGCGGCTGCGCGAAGCGGTGTGGGACATCCGGCACGGCGATCGCGAGCAGGGCGTGCGTAAGCTCGCGGCGGCGGCGAAGGAGCCCGCGGTGCTGGCGGTCGCGGTGGTCGCGGTGGGCGTTGCGGTGGCGCGCCGGGGGTCCGGCTCGGGCGGCAGCCACGCGGCATCCGCGAACGGGTCCGCGTCGGGCGGGATGCGCGGCGGTGACGCGCTCGGGCTCGTGTCGCGGCCGGCGCTGACGGCGTTCATGCACCACCGCCAAGCGAAGAAGGCCGGCCGGGCTCCGGGCGCGAGGCAGTTCGTGGGCTACGTCGCGGTGGGTGCCGCGACGACGGTGCTGACCAAGTGGGCGAACGACCGCATCGACCGCACGGCGCCGTACCTCCCGCCCAGCCGCTGAGTTAGGGAGCGAGCGCCCCCGCCGGGTCGTCGACGACCAGCGTCGAGGCCATCTTGTCCCAGAGCTCCTGGTTCTGCTCGTCCCAGAGTAGCCACAGGTAGAGCACGAGCCCGATCACGGTGATCGCCGCGGCGAGGCCGACGAGCTGCTTGCAGATCAGCTCGCGAAGCGCCATGCGGCCCCAGCTCGCCACGCGGTGGGTGTCGCTGCGCACGACCCGCATGCCGAGCAGCTGCTTTCCGGGAGATTGGCCCCGACCCCAGACGATCAGGCTCCAGATCAGCCAGCCGATCACGAGCGTGACGAGGACGAGCACCGAGTCGAGGGCGAAGGCGCCGAGGCGGCGCAGGGGAGAGGAGACGGTGACTGAGCCGGGTACGCCGCTCACTGCTGCGGCAGCGGGATGCGAATCGGACGAGCGCGCCGGTGCGGCAGCGAGTTCGATCGGCGCGCCGCAATTGCCACAGTAGCGGGCGTTGGGGGGCACATCCGAGCCACAGGTTGTGCAGTAGCGCAGGGGCCCGCCTTCACTCCGGTATGGAATCAGACGCGACGAACTGCTCGTGAGCGCGGAATCCTGAGATTCCGTGTTCGACGACGAGCGGCGTGTGCGCAGCGCAATAGAAGACGTTGCGCTCGGCCTCCCAGTGGACGCCTAGTTCTTCTTCGATCAGCCGCAAGAACTCGAGGTTTCCCGGGCTCATGCATGATCCGCCACGCCAAGCGCAGGGTCCCACATCCGGGTCGCGATCCGCGATCCTACGGGCAATGAATAGTTCGCGTCGCACCGGTCGAGTTTGCCTCCCCGGGGCATCGTCTCAAATGATCGTCCGGGCAGCAAGGGGGCGATCTCTCGGTTTCCTCAACGGCCATCAGCGCGTGAAGAGGTCTCGTTGGCGTGCCTCCATCGCCGCACGGTTAGTTACAAAGACAAGGCCATCAAGGCTGCCACGTGCCTCGTACACAAGCGTCACTAGTCGACCATATTCTCGGTTCTCGCTGCAACGCCCCGGGTGCGTCGGCGGGTAGGTCAGCGACTTCTCAGGAGCTGGCGCTGTTGAGTCATACGCCGGCTGCCGGCGGCAGCCGGTGAAGGTAGACGGCCTGAACTGTTTCATCGATGCGCTCGATGTCCGTGAATGGAACGGATACACGCCGGCGGCCGAACACACCTACCTTTATGATCAGGCCATGTGCGTCCAGCACATCGACGACGCCGATCTTGCGTCCTCCAGCGAACACCGTGCACCCGGCGCACAAGCCCCGTAGAGTCTCGGGAGTTGCATGCGCGTCAGGGGTGCCCATTTCGTAACCGCCTACATCGGAGCTTCATCTGAGCTTACCAGGCCGGAGTAGTCGACAAACATTCTTTGCAGCGGTCCATAAGAAAAGCTGCACGCGTGCAAGGGCAACCTAGCGTGCACGGACGGGCGAGAGCTAGCACGGACAGGAGCGGAGCCGCGCTGGCGAACCTATGGCGCCGCCGTCGTGGTGCGGCTGTTGCGGCTGTCTTTGGAACGGGTACCGTACTGGTGTGCCCGCCGGCACCCTCGTTGACGTACGAAGCCAAGTTCGATGAGCGGCCGGCGGGCACGCCGCCTGTTGACGAGCGAGCGTCTTGCCGTATCTTGAGAATGCGCTGCGGTATGGCTTCGCACCGTCCGGTGATCGCAGCGCGACCAGCTGGTGCGCCGTCGCGCGACCGCGGTGCGCGGCGGCGCTACCGGCTCTCCGACCCTCGGCATCGTCGCTGTGACCCACGGCGAAGGCCACGGTCTTGCGCGTCGGTCTGCTAGCGCGGCGGCCGTAGCCGGATCGGCACGGCCCCCTCGCAGCCGTGTCGAAGGTGCTACGCCGCGGTTGCGGCCGCCGTCTGCAGGCGGGCGCCGAGCAGCCCCAGCACCGCGGCCTCCTCGCGGGTCAGCCCTGTCAGGTCGCTCGTCAGCTCCTCCGCCGCGTGCTCGGCGAGCAGCGAGATCAGCGTGCCGTCGAGGTGGGCCTCGAACACGTCCGGGTGCACGTAGCACTTGCGGCACACCGCCGGCGTGTTGCCGAGCCGGCTCGCCACGGATTCGACCGCCGACACGATGTGCCTGTTCGCCTGCGTCTTCGAGGTGAACGCGCCTAGGTCGTGCAGCGCCCAGGCCGCGAGCACCGTCCCCGTCCACGTACGGAAGTCCTTCGCCGTGAAGTCGGAGCCCGCGATCTCGCGGATGTAGTCGTTCACGTCGGCGGAGTCGACGTCGACCACCTCGCCCTCGTCGTTCACGTATGCAAACAGGTCCTGGCCCGGCAGATCCTGGCACCCGCGCACCACACGGGCGACGCGTGCGTCCTCTATTGCGATGTCGTGCACCTTGCCGCTCTTGCCTTTGAACCGGAACGACAGCCTCGAACCCTCGACCTCGACGTGAGATTCACGTATGGTGGTCAGGCCGTACGAATCGTTCTGCCTGGCGTACTCCTCGTTCCCCACCCGGATCGTGGTCTCGTCGAGCAGCCGCACGACCGCGGCCAGCACGCGCTCCCGCGACAGGGTCGTTCGCGTCAGGTGCTTCGAGATCTCGCGGCGTATCTGCGGCAGCGCGCGGCCGAAGGCCAGCATCCGGTAGTACTTGGTCTCGTCGCGCACCTCCCGCCACCGCGGGTGGTAGCGGTACTGCTTGCGCCCGCGGGCGTCGCGCCCCGTCGCCTGCACGTGCCCGTTGGCCGAGGTGGAGATCCAGACGTCCGTCCAGGCGGGCGGGATCGCGAGCGCGCGGATCCGCTCCAGCTGCTCACGATCCACGATCGTCGCGCCGTCCGGCCCCGTGTACTGGAACCCCTTCCCGCGCTTTCGCCGCTGGATGCCGGGCCGGCGGTCGCTCACGTACCGCAGCCCGGCCGCCTTCGCAGACTCGCGCGGGTCGTCCGGGAGCCCCGCGTCCACCATGTCCTGCACCGCCACCGCGGCCACGCTAGACGCCGTTCCCGCGCTCCGCAAGCCGCCGGCGCTGCGGCTCCACCGTGTAGCGAGGATCGCGCGCGCTCTCGAACCCGGCCTTGAAGATCGCGAACCGCTCGAACGCCGCGCCGGCGAGCATCATCCCCGCACCGGCCCGGCGCACCAGCCCCTTGCCGGCGGCCACCCCCACCAGCCCGAGGGCGGTCGACGCCTTCGCCGCCCGCATGTACCGGCCGGACGGCCCGCTGTGGTACGGCTCGCCGACCATCCCCAGCCGCTTCTCCATCGCGTGTGAGAGACCGAGCCCAGCAACGCCGCCCATCACCGCGAGCCGCCGTGCCGGGCCGGTCGAGCCCTCGTGGCCGAACAGCACCGCCGCGGCCCCCGCGGTTGCACACGACGACGCCGCGAACACCGCCGGCAAATCCTCGTGCGCGTCGTGCCACACGGGCACCGCGGTATTGCCGATCAGCGCCGCCGTGTAGGTCGAGAGCGCGGGGCCGAGCAGCCCGGCCGCCGTCTGCGCCGTCACCCGCACCCGCGGCATCACGCCGAACACCTCGCATGCCGTCGCGACGCTCTGCGCCCCGCCGCTGCCGGCGAGGATCCAGGATCCCACGCTCATCGGCGATGTCGGCTTGAACATCCGCAGCATGTTCAGGAACCGTGCCGGCCGGCCGAGGTCCTTGATCAGCAGCACGGGGCTCACGTTGACCGCGGCGAAGGCGACCAGCGCCGACGTCCGCGCGAGCCGGCGGTTGCCCATGATCGTCGCGCCCAGCGCCAGCGTCGACGAGGCGCCCGCGAGCCCTCCCGTGAACAGGTACCAGCCGATCTCGGGCTTCCACGCCGGCGGCTTGATGATCGGATGCCCGTAGTACGAGTCGCGAGTGGGCTGCGTCGCCGACGACATGTCGACGGGCCCGTAGTAGGTCGGCTGCGATTCCTCCGGCGGCTTGCTCATCGCCACCTCCCGACCAGCGACACCGTCACCGCGGCCGCGAGCCCCGCCGCCGCGACCCCGACCGCGCGCCACATGGCCGGCAGGTCGCGCGTCGTCACCACCGGGTCGGGCGGCAGGCCGTACACCTCCGGCTCGTCCAGCAGCAGGAAGAACGCCCCGAACCCACCGACGCCGTCCGAGCCGTCACGCCCGTACAGCCGCGCGCTCGTCTCGCCCTGCGCCTGGAGCTGGGCCACGCGCTCGTCCGCCCGCTCGTGCAGCTCGTCCAGCGGCCCGAACTGGATGGACTCGGTCGGGCACGCCTTCGCACATGCCGGCGTCATCCCGTCCTGGAGCCGGTCGTAGCAGAGCGTGCACTTCCACACGCGGCCGTCGTCGTCCAGCTCCCGCTTGTCGAGCACGCCGAACGGGCACGCGGGCACGCAGTACCCGCAGCCGTTGCACACGTCCTCCTGCACGACCACCGTCCCGAACTCGGTGCGGATCAGCGCACCGGTGGGGCAGACGTCGAGGCAGGCCGCGTGGGTGCAGTGCTTGCACACGTCCGAGCTCATCAGCCAGCGGAACCCCTCGGTCGTCCCCGGCTCCTCGACCGCGACCTCCTGCTCGACGAACGCGACGTGACGCCACGTGTTGGCGCCCAGCTCGCCGGTGTTGTCGTATGACTTGCCCGTCCAGACGAGCCCGTCCTCGGGCACCATGTTCCACTCCTTGCAGGCCACCTCGCAGGCCTTGCAGCCGATGCACACGCTGGTGTCGGTGAAGAACCCCATGCGCGGCTCGGTCTCGGAGCCGTAGCTGGCGTGGCCGTCGGCGTGCTCTTCGATCACGACGGGATCTCCCCGTGGAATCCCGGGCCGATGCGTCCCGGCCTGATGTCGCAGGTGCCCGCCTTCACTTCCTGGATGTGGACGTTGGGGTCAAGCGCGATCGACGTCACGTCGTTCGCTGCGCTGCCGGTCGACAGCCCGCGCCAGCCCCAGTGGTAGGGCAGGCCCACCTGGTGGAGCACCGCGTCGCCGATCCGCAGCGGCCGCAGGCGCTCGGTCACCATGACGCGGGCCTCGATCTCGGCCCGCTCGGTCGCGATCGTCGCCCACCCGCCGTGCTCGAGGCCGCGCTCGCGGGCCAGGTCGGGGCTGACCTCGCAGAACATCTCGGGCTGCAGCTCGGAGAGGTACTCGAGCGTGCGGCTCATGCCCCCGGCCGTGTGGTGCTCGGTCAGGCGGTACGTCGTGAGGGCGTACGGGTAGCGGCTCGCGTCCGCCGCGCCGTTCGACGGGTTGTAGTGGTTGCCGTTGCGTGGGTACACCTGGCGCACCGGGTTGGCGCGCTGGCCGTAGAGCGGGTTGCCGAACGGCGACTCCTCCGGCTCGTAGTGCGTCGGCAGCGGCCCATCGACCAGGCCGGCCGGCGCGAACAGCCAGCCGCGGCCGTCAGCCTGCATGATGAACGGCCGCTTGCCGCCGATCGCCGCCGGCCCCTTCGCCCCGTCCGGGGGCACGTAGTCCGGCGGCTTGGTCGGCTCGAAGTCGGGCACGTCCGGTCCCGTCCAGGCGCCCTGGTCGGCGTCCCACCAGACCAGCTTCTTGCGCTCCGACCAGGGCCGCCCCTGCGGATCGGCGGACGCGCGGTTGTAGAGGATGCGGCGGTTGGCAGGCCACGCCCAGCCCCATTCCGGCGCGAGCCAGTTCTGCTCGGTGTGCGGCTTGCGGCGCGCGGCCTGGTTGACGTCGTCCTTGAAGACGCCGCAGTAGATCCAGCACCCGCAGCTGGTCGTCCCGTCGGCCTTCAGCTCGGTGTAGGCGGGGAGTGCCTTGCCGTCGGGGCCGACGCCGTTGATCTCGCGCAGCACCGCCTCCGCGCTCGGGTCGCCGGTCTCGGCCGAGGTCGGGTAGTACCACTGCAGCTGCTGGATCGGCCGGTCGCGCTGCTCCTCCGAGCTCGCGAGCTTCTGCCGGATCCGGCGGCCCAGGTGGTAGTAGAACCACAGTTCCGACCGGCAGTCGCCCTTCGGCTCGATCGCCTTGTGGTGCCACTGCAGCAGCCGCTGGGTGTTCGTGAACGAGCCGTCCTTCTCGACGTGCGAGGCGGCCGGCATGAAGAACACCTCCGTGCCGATGTCCTCGGTGCGCAGCTCGCCGCGCTCGATCTCGGGGCCGTCCTTCCAGAACGACGCCGTCTCGATCTCGAACAGGTCGCGGACGACCAGCCACTTCAGGTTCGCCATCGCGAAACGGTGCAGGCGCCCGTTCGCGGACCCGACCGCCGGGTTCTCGCCGGCGACGATCATCCCCTCGACCTTGCCCTCCAGCATGTGCAGCGTCGCCTGGTAGATCGAGTGGTCGCCGGTGATCCGGGGCAGGTAGTCGAAGCAGAAGTCGTTGCCCTTGGTCGCGTTCGGCCCCCAGTACGCCTTCAGCAGGCTGACCGTATACGCCTCCATGTTGCCCCAGAAGCCGGAGGGCGACGTGTTCATCTCGACGAATTGCCGCAGGTCCTGGTGGGCCTGCGCGTGGGGCATGGGGATGTAGCCGGGCAGGATGTTGTAGAGGGTGGGGATGTCGGTCGAGCCCTGGATCGACGCGTGCCCGCGCAGCGCGACGATGCCGCCGCCCGTGCGGCCCATGTTGCCGAGCAGGAGCTGGATGATCGCGGCCGCCCGGATGTACTGGACGCCGACGGTGTGCTGCGTCCACCCGACCGAATAGACGATCGCGGACGTCCGCTCGCGGCCCGAGTTGTCGCAGAGCGCCTTGGCGACGCGCAGGAAGTCCTCCCTCGGCACACCGCACGCCTGCTCGACCAGCTCGGGCGTGTAGCGCTGGTAGTGCTTGCGCAGGAGCTGGAACACGCAGCGCGGGTGCTGCAGCGTGCGGTCCTCTCGCGGCGGCTCGCCGTGGTGGAGCGATGCCCCCTGGCCGCCGTGTCCCGACTGCTCGCCCTGGTTCGCGCCCTGCTCCCGCTGGCCGGCGCTCGAGTGCACCTCCATGCCCTCGTACTGCCAGCTGGTCGTGTCGTACGTGCCCTTCTCCGCATTCCAGCCCGAGAAGAACCCGTCCAGGTCCTCGGTGTCGGCGTAGCGCTCGTCGATGATCACCGGCGCGTTCGTGTACTCGACGACGTACTCGCGGAAGTCGCGGTTGTTCTCGAGTATGTAGTTGATGATGCCGCCCAGGAACGCGATGTCACTGCCGGCGCGCAGCGGGACGTGCTTCGTCGCCACGGCACTCGTGCGCGTGTAGCGCGGGTCGACGTGGTAGACCTCCGCGCCCCGCAGCTTGGCCTCCATCACCCACTGGAACCCGACCGGGTGGTTCTCGGCCATGTTCGACCCCATGATCAGGATGCAGTCGGAGTGCTGCAGATCCTGCTGGAAGTCGGTGGCGCCTCCTCGTCCGAACGATGTCCCCAGACTGGGGACGGTGGAGGAGTGTCATATGCGTGCCTGGTTCTCGACCTGGACGAAGCCGAGCGCGGTCATCAGCTTCTTGATGCAGTAGTTCTCCTCGTTGTCGAGCGTGGCACCGCCAAGGTTGACCACGCCGAGCGAGCGCTTGAGCTTGCGCCCCTCGCTGTCGACGTCCTCCCAGGTGGCGGCGCGGCTGGCGATCACCCGGTCGGCGATCATGTCCATCGCCTCGTCGAGGCCGAGGTCCTGCCAGTCGGCAGAATGCGGGGGACGGTACTTGACCCTGTACTCGCGGAGCCTGCTGGTGACGAGGTTCTTCGAGGCGGAGCCCTTGGGACAGAGCCGGCCGCGCGAGATCGGGCTGTCGGGGTCGCCCTCGATCTGGCTGACCTCGCCGTTCTGGACGTAGACGTGCTGGGCGCAGCCGACGGCGCAGTACGGGCAGATCGAGTCGACGACGTGGTCGGCGTGCTCGGTGCGTGGCCGGATGCCGGCCGTGTGTCGCGAGCGTGCCGCCGATCCGCGGCCGGTCGGGTCGTCGCCCTTGAGCTGCTGGAGCACGGGCCACCGCCGAATCGTTCCACGGATGTCGACGCTCACTATGGGCGGTGCGTACCCCCGGGCAGCGGGTGCAAAACGGCGCGCGAGCGCTTCGGCGCAATAGGGTTTGGAGGATGGTGATCCGCGTCGTGGATCGAACGGATTCCGAGCGGCTCGCGGCGGCCTTCCCCGAGTCGCCGGGCACGCCGGAGAACCGGCATCTGGCGCGCTTCGCTCTCCAGGAGCGCGGCGTCCTGCCGGCGCTGGCCGCCTGGGACGATTCGCGGCCCGTGGGCTACTGCATCGTCCGTTGGCGAGTGCCTGGCGGGGGGGCCACCGACCACGCGAGGGCGCTCGGATGTGCGGAGCTGGGCGACCTGTTCGTGGCCGAGGCTGCGCGAGGGCGAGGCATCGGCCGAGCGCTGGTCGAGGCGGCCGAACGCCACGCCATGGAGCAGGGGGAGGGGGCCATGGGCCTCGAGGTCACGGCCGCCAATCCCGAGAACGAAGCGGCACGGAGGCTCTACGAGAGGCTCGGCTACACGGACGCGGGGTTCGGCGAGTTCATCACCGGCTACAGCTACTTCCTCCCCGACGGCACCGAGTGCCGGGATGAGGAGGCACATCGCTACCTGATCAAGCGCCTGCCGCCGGCCGGAACGGGTGCCGAGCGGGCCGGGGGCCGGTCGCCGGGCTGACCTGGCGGTGGGTTGGATGCCACGTGGCGCCGCGTGCTCTGGTGAGCGGCCGCGACGAGATCCGTGGCATCACGCCGCCCACACGCCCGCTGCTTCGAATCGTGTCGGGACAGGCACACAGCGACGGATCGACTTGGTCTCCAATGATTGGGTTGGGCCGGCTGTCCGCTCAACCATCCCGACGCCCGTCACGCCTGCGTCACGAGCGCGCGTCAGCCCCTTGGTACGGCTTGGTCTCCAAGAATTGGCGTGGTCGGCGTCGGGTCCGGTCGCGCCGGCCGGAACCGGCGTGCCGGCTGCGAGATTCGTAGAGTGTCCGGCATGGCGGAACCCGGCGCCTCGTCGTCTGCCCAACCAGTTCGTCGAGTGCCGGGATGAGGAGGCCGCCGGGGGGTCGGAGTGCCACGTGGCCGCCTCGCACCCGCCCGCCTGCCGGCCCTCAGGTCACGGTCAAGTGCGCCAGCATCCCCGCCTGCCTGTGGCCGGGGATGTCGCAGAACACGTTGTAGACGCCCGGCTTCAGCCGCACCGTGAGCGTCGCCTCGCCGCCGCTTCTGATCCGCCCGGTGTGGGCGATCTGCACCCGGTGGCGCCGGATCCGCAGGTCGTGGTCGTCCTGTCCGAAGTTGCGGATGTAGAACGTGATCCGCCCGTGCGGCGCCTTCAGCCGTCCCAGCGCCACGCTCCACTCGCGCTCGGTCACGCCCACGGCCGTCGACGTGGTCGCGCCGCTGCCCGCAGGCCAGACCAGCACGGCGGCGCTGAGCGCCACGGCAAGACCCATCAGACCCCTCATACCGCTGGTATCGGCCCCACGACCCGTCTCTGCCATCCCCCGATCGGACCGATCGGCCGCTGCGGCCGGACCCTCGCCCTATGCTTGGGACGTGGGTTCCTTCGGACTGGCCGCGCGCGCGGCGATCATGGGATGCCTCGTCGCGCTCGTGCTCGGCGTCGCCTACGTGATCGTGCAGAACGGCGACTCGCGCCCGACGATCCGGCCGGTCGTCCGCACGCCGCCGGTCACCGCGACGGTCGCGTCGCCGACCGAACTCGGCACTGGGCGTGCCGCCATGGCCTCCGGGCGGGCCGGCCTGTGGGTCGTGCGCCAGCCGCCGAACCGTTCGCACGGACAGCTGATCCAGTTCCGCATGCCCGACGGCGAGGCGCAGCAGCCGATCGCGCTGGATCTCTCGCCCGTGTCCGTGGCCGTCGGCGCACGGGACGTCTGGGTGCTCGGCACGCGGCGCGCGAGCACTCTCGCCGTGCTCGAGCGAATCGACCCCTCGACCGGCCGGGTGCGCGCGCGGGCCGCCCTCGCCGAGGCGCCCGCCTGCCTGACCCGCGCGTTCGCGAGCTGTTACCCGGTGGTCACGCGGCACGGGGTCTGGGTGCCGCTGAGCGACACGGTCGTTCGCGTCGAGCCGTCGGGGAAGATGGCCGACCGCAACGTCCAGGTCGAAGGGCACCTGTGGGACGTGACGTCCGACGGCGGCCGCTGGGTCTGGGCGATCGCCGAGGTAGGCCTCTACCGGATCGACGAGCGCACGGGGCATATGCGGCGCTGGGCACTGCGGGATCTGCTGCACGACGGCCTCTTGCAGCCGAACCACATCGTCGCGAACGAGAAGGCCGTCTGGATCTCGTGCTTCCCGCGGCGCGGCAACCGTCCGCGCGGCCAGCTGATCCACGTCGTGCCGGGACGCGACCCGACGATCCCCCAGACCCCGAGGCTGTACCCCGGCGCCGGCTCGCTGGCGCTCGTGGGCGGCGGCCTGTGGCTCGACCGCTACGACGGCGAGGGGGAGCTCGACCGTCTCAGCCAGCTGACCGGCGACCTCACCGGCCCGTTCGTCAGCGTGCCGGATGACGTCGTCGCGATCGCCCCGCGGGCCGGCGACCTGTGGCTTCTGAGCTACCAGCCGGATGGCAACAAGCGCACCGTCACCAAGGTGGACTTGTCGCCGGCCTCATCTGGGTAGATTGCCGCTGTGAGGATCGCCATCATCGCTCCGGCCTGGTTCGCGGTGCCGCCGGTGCGGTACGGCGGGATCGAATGGGTCGTCTCGATCCTGGCCGACGGGCTCGTGGACGCGGGGCACGACGTCACGCTGTTCGCCGCCGGCGACTCCCAGACGAAGGCCCGTCTCGTCACCAGCTATGACGAGCCGCCGAGCATGCGGATCGGGCTGTCGCTCCCCGACCTGCACCACGCCCTCACCTGCTACGCCCAGGCCGACCGGTTCGACCTGATCAACGACCACTCCGGCCCGCTCGCGGCCGCGCTCGGCGGCGCGCTGGACACGCCGGTCTGCCACACGGCGCACGGGATGCTGGCGGGCGAGCCGGGTCAGGTGTACTCGCTGATCGGCCGCGTCAGCCCGTCGGTGGGCCTGATCTCGATCTCGGACTCGCAGCGCGCGCCGCTGCCGAATTTGAACTGGCTCGCCACCTGCCACAACGCGATCGCGCTCGACGCGTACCCGTTCCACGCGGAGAACGACGGCTACCTGCTGTTCCTGGGGCGCATGTCGCCCGACAAGGGGGCCCACCATGCGGTGCGCGTCGCGCGCGAGCTGGGCCTGCCGCTGATCCTGGCCGGGAAGATGCACGATGTCGAGGAGCGCAGCCATTTCGAGGCCACGGTGCAGCCCTACCTCAGCGACACGATCCGGTACGTCGGCGAGGTCAGCCACGACGAGAAGGTGCGACTACTCCAGAACGCCAAGACCACCGTCTTCCCGATCCAGTGGCCGGAGCCGTTCGGGCTGGTGATGGTGGAGTCGATGGCGTGCGGGACGCCGGTCGTGGCGACACGGTTCGGAGCCGTGCCCGAGGTGATCGAGGACGGGCACAGCGGCGTCATCGTCGACGACTTCGAGGAGCTCGCAGGCGCGGTCGAGCGGGCGGCGGACCTCCGTCCCGAGGACTGCCGTGCCAGCGCGATGGAGCGCTTCTCGCCGGGGCGGATGGTGGCCGATTACGAGGCGGGGTACCACCGGATGGTGAAGCGGGGGTAGAGTGGTGGTGTACCGATGAGACGCGTGTTCCTGATCGTGCTGTGCCTGGCCGGCCTATGGCTGGTGGTCTGGGCGCTGCGGCGGCAGGCTGAGGAGTTCGAGCCGGAGCCGCTCGTCGAGGAGGCACCCCCCGAGCCGTCGTTCGAGCCGGAGCCGCCGCCGGCCGAGCGAGCGCTGGACGACCTGCGCGAGGCGGTCGTCGACGTGCGCGTCGAGCCGGTGCTGGACGACGCTCCGACCAGCGAGCTGCGGGCGGTGGAGAGCGAGCCGGAGGCGGCAGACGCCGCACCCGAGGCGCCCGCGACCGAGGAGCCCGATCCCGAGCAGCTGCTGGCCGAGCTGGCGCGTATCCGCGCCGAGGTGGTTGATCGGGTCGAGCGCCGGCCGCTGTTCGTGATGGCCGAGCAGCGGGGCGTGCCCTACTTCCGGCTCTTCTTCATGACGAAGCCGGAGCTGTTCGAGGCCGTGCTCGAGGCCGAGGGCGTGCCGCCGGCGGATGTGCACCCGTCCACCGAGACGGCGGAGCGTGCGCGCGCCCTGGCGGCGGAGGCGTTCCGCAGGCACGAGGAGATCGCGGCCGAGGAAGCGGCCGAAGTCAAAGCCGGCTAGTCAGCTCCGCGTGACCAGCCAGGCGCCGGCCGCGACCAGCGCGATACCCGACAGCCGCGTCGCCGTGATCGTCGCCTGCTGGACGCCCAGCAGCCCGAACCGGTCGATGGCCACCGAGGCCGCCATCTGGCCCACCAGCGTGCCCGCGAGGATGCCGGACGCGCCGAGCGTCCGCACCGCGACCAGCAGCGTCGAGACGAACACGATGCCGAGCAGGCCGCCCGTCAGGTAGTACCACCGCACGTTGCCGACGTGCATGATGTCCCCGAACCTGCCGGTCACCGCCACCACGACCGTGAGCGCGGCCGTGCCGACCGCGAACGAGACGAGGGCGGCCTCGAACGTCCCGACCGCCTTGCCGAGCTGCGAGTTGATCGGGGCCTGCGCCGCCACGAGGGCGCTCGCGGCGACGGTCATCGCCAGTGCGGCGTTGCGATCCATGGCCGGACAGTTCGCGCCGCCGGCCGTGCACTCCTGCACTTGACGGAGCGGCAGCGTTCGCGGAGGCTATCGGCATGAAAGTGCGCATTGCAGCGTTGATCGCGCTGCTCGCGGTGGTGGCGGCGGTGGTCGTGGTGGCCGGGTGGTGGTACGTCAAGGATCGCGAGCGGATCGGCCTGGGCGAGATCCAGAGCACGGTCGCGTCCAAGGCCGGCGGCACCAGGGCCACCTGCGACAAGAAGGACAGCAACGCGGCTCACTGGCTCTGCGTCGTCACCACCTCCGGCGCCCCGGCGCGCTGCATGCGCGCGCACGTGCGCCCGTGGGGCAGCGTCGAGCTCGTCAACGGCTACCGGAAGTGCTTTGGCGATCCGCGGCTTCGTCCGCTGGTCGCGAAGAAGGCGCCGAAGGCCACGAAGTCGAAGGCCTGACCCGGGCGGCGTCCGCCGCCGTCGCCAGCGCCAGGCCGGCCAGGACGCCGCCCATGATGTCGGTGGGCAGGTGGAATCCGGTGATGAGCATGCAGACCGCGACGGCGGCGCACCATGCGCCGAGCACCGGGCGCAGCGGCGGCCACAGCGCCGTGATCGCGCCCGCCACCAGGATCGCCCGCAGCATGTGCCCGCTCGGAAACGAGGAGTCGAAGGTCAGCCCGAAGCCGTGCCAGACGCCGCTTCGGTGCTGGCCGATCAGGCTCTTGCACGCGATCTCGACGGGGATCGCGGCGGCCAGCGCGAGCGGCCACGCGAGCGCCTCGCGTGGGCGGCCGTGGACCCACAGCAGCAGGGCGGCCGCGGCGATCAGCGCGGCCGCGGTGACGGGCGCGCCCGGCGCGACGACCGCCTCGGCAAGATCGTTCAGCCGCGGATGGCCCTTGCCGGGCGCGATCGGCTGGAGGTGGCGCTCGGCGAACGAGTTGAGGCGGTCGAAGTCGGTCGCCTGCACGAGGACGGCCAGCGCCACGAACGCCGCTGCCCACAGGGCGGCGGCGCGTGGCACGCGGTAGGGAGTGCCGTCCTGCACTCCCGGATGATGGCGGGCGGGGCGCCGCCCGGCGCCGGTCCGGCCCGGCGCCCGCCGCGGGGGGTACGCTGGATCACATGGATGCGTCTGACAGCATGGCGCGTGCCAGGGAGGAGGGCCTCGTCCGCCTCGACGCCGCACTGGCCGGCATGGGGTCGGATGCGTGCATCGCCTCCCTGCCGCTCGTGGTGGACGAGATCGCCGACGAGGTGGCGGGCGATCCGGAGGAGGGGCGCGTGATCCGCCTCACCCTCCGCCGCCGGCTCGGCCTGCACCCCGACGCGTGAGCCGCCCGGTGCCGGACGAGCCGGTCGACCTGCGCGCCGGCGCGGGCACGGGCCCGCTCTGGGGCGTGGCCGGCGAGGATCTGAACGCCACGCTGCTGTCGTGGCCCGCCGGGCACGTGGTCGCCGAGCACGTCAACGAGGAGCGCGAGGTGCTCCTGGTCGTCGTGGAGGGGGAGGCGGTCGTGGCGGTGGACGGGGCCGAGCACCGGCTCGAGGCGCCGGCGGCGCTGCTGGTGGCCAGGGGAGCGCGCCGCTCGATCGTGGCCGGCCCGGGCGGCGTCCGCTACGTCTCGGCGCACCGTTTGCGTCCCGGGCTGCAGATTCGCGGGGGCGGCTCGTCGCGCTAGGAGGTCGGGTCGAGGAAGAACTCGCGCACCTCGGGGATCGCCTGCTGCACGCGCCGCTCGATGTCGTCGGCGAGCCGTTCCAGCTCCGCGACGCTCATGGTGTCGCGCACGGCCACGCGGGATGCGACGACCAGCACCTCCGGGCCGACGTACATCGTCAACAGCTCACGTATCGCCTCGACGTCGTCGTTGCCGAGGATCGCGTCGCGGATCAGCCCTTGCCGGTAGGGGCCGGCCGACTCGCCGAGCAGCAGCCCGGCGCTGTCGAGGGCGAGCGCTACCGCGATGCCCGCGAGCAGCAGGCCGATGGCGAGCGAGGCGGCCCCGTCGTAGTCCGCGTCGCCGGTGATCTGGTGCAGCGCGACCCCGGCGGCCGCGATCGCCACGCCGACCAGCGCGCCTGCGTCGGACAGCAGCACAGTCTTCACCACCGGGTCCTTGCCGCGCTGCAGCACGCGCCGCCGCGTCGCGTGGACGCGGCGCGCGTCCTCGTCGAGCTGCGTCACCGCGCGCGCGAATGAGACCAGGCCGAATCCCGCCGCGGCGGCGAGCACGATGTAGTTCAGCAGGTAGGAGCCGGCATCCGCACCGGCGGCATCTCCGCGGATCCGCTCGACCCCCTCGACCACCGAGAAGACGCCGCCCAGCGCGAAGATCAGCACCGAGACGACAAGCGTCCAGAGGTAGCGGGCCATGCCGTAACCGAACGGGTGCATCGCGTCGGGGCCGCGCCTTCCGCGCCGGATGCCGACGAGGAGCAGCACCTGGCTGGACATGTCGGCGAAGCTGTGCGCGGCCTCTGCCAGCATCGACGAGGATCCGCTGAGCAGGCCGGCGACGAGCTTCGCGACGGCCACCAAGGCGTCGGATGCGAGCGCGACGACGCCGTGAGCGTGCTTCCCTTCAGGCGGTCTCGCATCCGCCGGGAGTACCCGGGCGCCTGGCCGTTCGAATCAGGGCGGCCGGCCGCCGGTCAGGCCAGGTGCCAGGTCTCGGTGTGCCCGTCCACGGCGATCGCCTGGCCCGAGATCATGCGGGCGGCGTCCGAGGCGAGGAACACGCAGAGGTCGGCGATCTCGGTCGGCTGCACCCACCGGGCGATCGACTGGCCGCCGACGTAGTCGCGCTCCACGTCCTCGATCGGGAGCCCGCGGCCGGCCGCCTCGCGCTCGATCACGCCCTGCATCCGCTCGCCGTGCACCGAGCCGGGGCAGATCGCGTTGACACGGATGTCGTGGGCGCCCAGCTCGATGGCGAGCGTCTTGGTGAGGCCGATCACGCCCCACTTGGCGGCGACGTAGGGCGCCCGCATGCCGAGGCCGTACTGCCCGGCGGTGGAGGAGAGGTTGATGATGCACCCGCGCCCGGCGCGCTTCATGGCCGGGATGACGCGGGCGGACGCGCGCCAGTGGCTGGTCAGATCGATGGCGATGCAGCGCTCCCAGTCGGCCGGGTCGATGTCCTCGACCAGCGCGGTCGAGCCGGCGATGCCGGCGTTGTTGACGAGCACGTCGAGCTCGCCGCCCCCGTCGTCGAGGACACCGTCCAGCCAGCGGTCGAGCGCATCGCCGTCCGAGACGTCGACGTGCGCGGCGAGCAGCCCCTCGGCGGCAGCATCGGCGACGGCGTCCGCGCTGGCGTCGCAGACGTGGACGCGAGCATCGCCCGAGGCAAAGGCGCGAGCGGTCGCGCGGCCGATGCCACCGGCGCCGGCGGTGATGGCGACGTGGCGGGGGCTGGGAGGTGTCGTCGACATGAGGCGGGGACGATACCTGGCGGTTCTCCGCACTACCATGGCCCCTCCATGCCCGACACGCCGCCCAAGCCGAGCCTGCGCGACTCCATCCTGCAGGGCGGCCTGCTCCCCGAGGACACCCACGACGGCCGGCCCGGCGAGTCGCCCCACGAGCGCGTCGACCGCGAGCTGATCGAGCTCCTGAACGAGATGCGCGTCGTGCTGCCCGGCGTCCAGGTGCTGTTCGCGTTCCTGTTCGCCGCGCCCTTCGCGACCGGTTGGGAGAACGTGACCGACCTCCAGTCCCGCGTCTACATGGGCTCGATCGTCTGCGCGGCGCTCGCGAACGCGTTCCTGATCGCGCCGACCACCTACCACCGCCTGACGTTCCGAATGGGCTTCAAGGAGCGCCTGATCCGCACCGGAAACGTGTGCCTGCTCGCCGGCACGCTGATGCTCGCCGTCTCGATGACGCTGGCGCTGTTCGTCGTCACCTCCGTGGTGGTCGACGACACGTGGGCCCTGATCGTGGCGGTCGCGACGGGCGCGGTGCTGATCGGCCTCTGGTACGCATTCCCGCTCTCCCTGCGCGAGCGCGACGCGGATCGCCACGCGCGCGAGATGGACAGCCACCCCAGCCACTCGTAAGCTCGGAGCGGCTTCGCACCATGCGCATTCCCCGTCACCGGCTCACCCCTGCCGTCCTCGCCGCGGCCGTCCTGCTCGCCGCGGCTCCCGCGGCCGGCGCCGACACGTGGCCGATGTTCCACCACGACGGCACGCACACCGGGCTCTCGTCCGAGACGGCGATCTCGAGCGCGAATGCCTCGACGCTGGGCGTGAACTGGCAGGTCAACACCGGCTCGCAGGCGCGCACCTCGCCGGTGGTCGCGCACTCCGCCGCGCTCGGGAAGGATCTCGTCTACGAGGGCTCCGACAACGGGATCGTGTCCGCCTACGACGCGGTCACCGGCGCGCGGGTGTGGTGGCACAAGGTGGGGGCGACGGTGAACTCGACGCCCGCCTACGCCGGCGGGCGGATCTGGTTCGGCTCGTCGGACAAGTTCCTGTACGCGCTGAACGCCGACACCGGCGCGCAGGTCTGCCGCTTCTCCACGGGCGGTGTCATCTCGACGTCGCCGACGGTGGTCGGCAACGTCGTGTACTTCGGGGACAACGGCCTGACCGGCGGCGATGACGGCGGCCGCTTCTGGGCGGTGACGACCGGCTGTGTGAAGAAGTGGGTGTTCACGGGCTTCGGCGTCCCGGCGGGCAGCGCGTCCACCGTCGGGTCGTGGTCGCCGCCCGCGTACGCGACGGATGCGAACGGCCGCAACCTGATCGTGTTCGGCAGCTCGAGCCCCGAGGGCGCGGTCTACGCGCTGAACGCCGGCACCGGTGCGCTGGTCTGGCGCTTCGCGACGCAGCACTTCGGTCTTGACGAGGACGTGGGGGCGGGGCCGACGATCTCGGCGCCGGGCGTGAACGGGATCGCCGGCGGTGCGGTCTACGTGGCCGGCAAGGACAACATCATGTACGCGCTCGACCTGACCACCGGGGCGAAGCTGTGGGAGTACTCGACGCGCCTGCTCGACCCGGCCAACACGTGGATGCGCTCGACGGCCGCACTGGTCGGCCGCACCGTGTACGTCGGGTATGGGGCGGGGGTGCTGGCGCTCGACGCCGTCACCGGCGCGAAGGTCTGGACGACGCAGGACGGCGGGCTGACGACCGGCGAGGTGGTGTCCTCTCCGGCGCTGGCAGGCCCGCCGAGCGCGCGGGTGGTGATGGCGGGCGACATGAACGGCGTCGTCTACGCGTTCGCTCCGGCGACGGGGGCGCTGCTGTGGTCGTACGACACGCAGACGCTGATCTATGCGTCGCCGGTGTTCGCGGACGGCGCGGTCTACATCGCCAGCGCCAACGGCTACCTGTACTCGTTCCTCCCGGGCGGGCCGACCAGTGCGCGGCCTTCGACCCTGATCTCGTCGCCCGCGAACAACGCCGCGGTGGCCAACCCGGGCAGCCAGCAGATCACGGGGTCGGCGTCCGACGAGACGGCCGTCGCGCGGGTCGACGTCGCGGTGAAAATGAACAACCTCTGGTGGGACGCGTCGACGAAGACGTGGGGGCCCGCCTTCACGGCGAACCAGGCGACGCTCGCCGCGCCGGGGGCGCCGTCCACCACGTGGTCGTTCGCGTTCCCGGTGCCATCCGCGGGCGGGCCGGTGACGGTGCAGGCGGACGCCGTCGACGCGGACGGGCAGTACGACCCGACGCCGTCGCTAATCCGGTTCACGGAGAGCCCGCTCGGCTCGCCGCCGGACACGGCGATCGGCCAGCCGGTCGCAAACCAGGTGTTCGCGTTCCCGAACGGCCGGCAGACCTTCCCGATCGCGATCTCGGGGACGGCGGTCGACACGGCGGGCACGCACCCGGGAGTGCTGAAGGTGCAGGTGGCGGTGCTCAACGTCGAGCACGGCGAGTACTACTGCGGGCCGGCGGGTTGCCCGAGCCAGCCCGGGGTGTTCTGGCAGGCGCAGTACACGTCGTTCAAGGCCACGCTGGGGAACTCGAACGCGACCAGCACGTCGTGGCAGACGACGTTTCCGACGTACGACCACCCGCACAAGTACCGGATCACGGCATGGGCGACCGACCTGGATCATCAGATCGACACGAGCAAGGCCGTGGTGCAGCGGATCTGCGTGCGCGACCCGGGCGACGCCACGCCCTGCGTGTAGCGCGGGTCTGACCCCTTGGGGGTCTGACGGGGCCGGCCGGCACCCCACGCCCCGCCTGCCCACTCGCCCGCATCACCACACACACCGCTGGGTACTACCCTGGCCCCGGCCGCTCGGCCGGAGTCGTTACTACCGAGGTCTGGACATGATCCCGTTCATCCTTGCGCTGATCGCAGGCGCCTCCCGCACTCGCCGATGCGCCTGCTGCTGATCGGCGTGGCGGTGGCGATCATCGTGTTCGCGCTGACGAGCGGGCACGTGATCTTCCTGCCGCTGATCTTCGCGCTGCCGTTCGTCTGGCGGGGATCGAGCCGCCGTTCGTAGCGGTACGAGGCCCTGGTGAAAAAAAAGTGCCAGGCACCTTTTTCTCACCCGAGCGTCCGCCGGCGGCCGGCCCTTACGTCTTCACCGGCCGCCAGACCAGCACGTCCTGCTGCTCGGCGACGTGCAGCAGTGGCTCCCCCTCGAGCGGCTCCAGCAGCTCCGGCGCCAGGCCCTCCACCTCCACATGCCCCGCCGCCGGCGCGATCGACCACGGGCGGTGGTGGATGTCCGTCCGAAGCAGTCCGCCCTGCGGCGACTGCGCGTACAGGCAGTACCGCTCGACCAGCCAGGCCTCGAGCGAGCCGGGCTCAGGGCGTGCTGCCGGGCGCCGGCCGGCATACCGCGCCCGCATCCCGGCCGCTCCGCGCCGCCCGGTATCGCACAGCCGGATCGCGTAGCGGGTCTCGTCGCCCTCGCACCGCATGGTGCCCTCCGCGCGGCGGTAGGGCAGCCGGTAGCCGAGCCGGGCCAGCGCCACCGCCCCGCGCGAGGTTGCGAGCAGCCGGAAGAAGTAGATGCCCGGCTTGCCGTCCCGCACGACGTACGTGCGCACGTTGGTCTCGAGGAACATCGAGATCCCGGGCACCGGCGGCGTCCACCGGGCCCGCAGCCCGCGCAGCCGAAACGGCGTGATCCCGAGCCACGCGCGGCCGTCGCGCACGTCCACCTCGAGCCCGGGCGGCACCAGCGTGCGCATCGCCTCCGGCCCGACGCTCCAGTGCGCGAAGAGCAGCCGCTCCCAGCTCTGGCCCATAATCCACGGCTCGTCCGGCAGCGGATATGGCCGGTGCGCCGTCTCGCGCAACGCCGCCCGCTGGCGCGCGGCGTCGGTGGGGTGGGAGACCGGTGGCAGCCACCGCCGTCCCACCCCGTCCGCTCCTCAGGCGATCTGCTCGTCGGCCACGTCGAGATGCTCGCGGCTCGCCTGCTCCACGTGCTCCTCGACCCGGTGGGGCTCGAGCCGCGCCTGGATCGCGATCGCATACACGGCGATGCTGAACGCGGTCACCAGCGCCATGTCCCACCAGAACGGGATGTCCCCGCGGCCGTCGAACTGCCCGAAGTACGAGATCAGGCCCATGCCGCCGAGCCACGGCACCAGCCACATCGCCGCCTCCCAGTCGAGCGGCGCGCGCCGCTCGCTGCGGTTCGTCACCTGCGCGATCAACAGCAGTGCGAACCCGGCCGCGATCGCGACCAGCAGCTTCCAGGTCACCGTCCAGCCCGTCCAGTAGACGATCAGGTTGGCGACGACGAAGCCGAGCGGCGAGAGCACGCCCGCCATGGGCAGGCGGTAGGGCCGCTCCTGCTCGGGCAGCTGGCGGCGCAGCGCGCCCAGCGCGAGCGGCGCGACGCCGTAGCCGACCACGGTCGCCTCGCTGATGAACCCGACCAGCTGCTGCCAGCCGGGGAACGGCAGGAACACGATCATGCCGACGATGAACGAGAACACGATGCTCCACACGGGCACGTCGCGCATGCCGATCTTGCCGAGGATGCCGGGCACGTAGCCGTTGCGCGCGAGCGCGTAGGACACGCGCGAGCTGGACGCCGTGTAGATCAGCCCGGTGCCACCGGGCGAGATGATCGCGTCGGTGTAGAGCAGGGTCGCGAGCCAGCCCAGCCCGATCGCCGTCGCCAGGCCGGCGAACGGCCCGAACAGCACGTCACCCGAGCCGAGGCTGGCCCAGCCGTGCGTGAGGTCGGACGGGCGCAGCGCGCCCAGGAACGACAGCTGCAGCACCAGGTAGAGCACGACGCCGATCAGCATCGCGCCGATCACCGCGATCGGCACGTTGCGGCCCGGGTTGGAGCTCTCGCCCGCCATCTGCACGGCCTGCTCGAACCCGAGCAGCGCGAAGATCACGCCGCCCACGGCGATCGCCGACAGCACGCCCTTGGCGCCGAACGGCGCGAACCCGCCGGCCGCGCTGAGGTTGCCGCCGTGGAAGTGGAACAGCAGCACGATCGCCGTCAGCACTGGGATTGCGATCTTCCAGATCATCACCACGTTGTTGGTGTGGCTGAGCCAGCGCACGCCGATCAGGTTGATCACGGTGAACGCGAGCATCAGCACCGCCGCCACCGCGTAGCCGAGGGCGGTCAGCACGACCGAGCCGTTCGCGGCGGTGTAGGTGAGGTTGCCGATGTTGCCGCTGTTGATGTAGTTGCTCGAGTACTGGAGCAGCGCCTCGACCTCGATCGGCGCGACCGTGACCGACCCGATCCACATCACCCACCCGGCCGTGAAGCCGGCGAGCCCGCCGAACGCATAGTGCGGGAACCGGGCCGTGCCACCCGCCACGGGGAACATCGCCCCGAGTTCGGCGTGGATCAGCGCGAGCAGCATCACGCCGCCGCCGGCCAGCACCCACGAGATCAGCGCCGCGGGCCCGGCCGCCTGCGCTGCGTAGAGCGCTCCGAACAGCCACCCCGAGCCGATGATGGCGCCGAGCGACGAGAACATCAGCCCGACCATGCCGATGTCGCGGCGCAACCGGCCGGTGCGCGCGGCTCCGGCGCCGACTCCGACCTGTCCAACGGCTTCCTGTGCCATCTTCCGGCCCTCCTGTGCTGCGGTGTTCCCGGGCGTGCCGGCTAGGACCCCGGTTTCCCCGTCCCGCGTGCGGGAAAACGGTCTTGCGCGCCCGGCCGGCCGGGACTAGAGTCATGTGTTCGCAGACGGCTCGAGCAGCGAGGCCACGAGCAGGGGGCACACCATGACCGTTACGGTGAGGGCGCCGTCGATCGTGGGCGATCGACGGAAGAACACCACCGTCTGGGCCGCGTACAACAGGCGCCGCTGGCGGTTCGAGAAGGACGTCGTCGACCTGGACGAGCGCGCGCCGTTCGTCTGTGAGTGCGGGTCGGCGTCGTGCACGGCGGCGGTGACGCTGACGATGATGGAGTACGAGTCCGCGCACATGTGCCCGAGCTGGCGGGCCGTGCTGCCGGAGCACGTGATGCCGGACGACGCGTCCGAGGTGATCCTCCGGCATGACCACTTCTGGGTGGTCGAGCAGGGCCGCCTCTAGGGTCTGCCTTCAGGCAGACCCCGGTTCTCCTCCCGCGCCGCCTACCAGTCCCGCTCGAGCAACCGAGCGTGCTGCTGCTCGAGCGTCAGCTGATCCCATGCCGGCTCGCGCCGCGCCTCGACGCGCACGCGTCCCAGGCGCGCCATCAGCCGCCGCCGGTGCCGGTCGTACCCCACACCCGGCGCAATTCGCACGCCGTCGCCGTACAGCAATGCCAACTCCGTGCCGCCCGCTCGGAACGACCGCTCTTTGATCGCCATCGTCGTCTCCCCATGTCCGGTGTCTCTCCGGTCGCGGGGACTGTACTCGTTCTCGCGGCGGATGTCACGTTCTCGGGCGTTGATCCGAGCGCTTCGCCGGGTATGCACAGCCCGTGCAGCTTCGGCCGCTGATCGTCGTTCCCCTGCTCGTCGCAACGGCATGCGGCGGCAGCGGCGCGTCGTCGAGCGGCGGCGCCACGGCACCGCGCATCCCGAACGCCGTCGCGGCCGCCCTCGCGTCGCGAGCCGACGGGGTGGCCGCCGCGCTCGACGCCGGCAACGGCTGCGCCGCGAAGGCCAAGGCCGCCCGGCTGCAGGTGGCCGCGACCCGCGCGATCGATGCCGACCGCATCCCCGCAGCGCTGCAGCCGCAGCTCCAAACGGCGGTGACCGCCCTGGCGTCGCGCATCAGCTGCACGCCGCCCGCCCCGGCACCAAAGCCGAAGCCGGCTCCCAGGCACCAGCACGCCCCGAAGCCGCCGCACCACGAGCACGGCCACGAGAAGCACGGCAAGCACGGCGGCCACGGCGAGGGTGGGGGAGGCGAAGGGTGAGCACCGTGGGCACCGACCTTGGGCGCTACCGGCTGGGGGAGGCGCTTGGCAGCGGCGGCATGGCGAGCGTCTATCTGGCCGACGACGGCGAGCTCGGCCGGCAGGTGGCGGTGAAGCTGCTCGCCGACAACCTGGCCGTCGACGAGAGCTTCCGCGCCCGCTTCCTGCGCGAGGCGCAGATGGCGGCCCGGCTCAGCCACCCGAACATCGTCCACGTCTACGACCTGGGCCGCGACCCGTCGGGGCGCCCGTTCATCGTCATGGAGTACATCGACGGCTGCTCGCTCGCCGAGCTGCTGGCGCGCCAGGGGCCGCTGGCGCTCGAACGCGTGCTCGAGATCGGCCGCGACACCTGCGCCGGGCTGGCCTACGCGCACGCCCAGGGCCTCGTGCACCGCGACCTGAAGCCCCATAACCTGCTGCTCGGCCGCGACGGCCGGGTGAAGATCGCCGACTTCGGCATCGCGCGGTCGCTGGACGGCGGCGACATCACGCTCGCGGGCAGCGTGCTGGGCACGATCGGCTACGTGGCGCCCGAGCAGGCGCGCGGCGAGACGGTCACCTCCGCCGCCGACATGTACGGCCTGGGCGTGACGCTGCACCAGCTGGCGGCGGGCCGCATGCCCACGCCGGGCGCGCCCGTCGACCTTGTGGAGCCGCTGCGCACGGCCGTGGCCCGCTGCATCGACGAGCAGCCTGCGAGCCGGCCGACCGCGGGCGAGGTGGAGCGGATGCTCGCGACGCCCGCGCTGGCGACGGGCGTCACCACGGTGCTGCGCAGCGGGTCGACGGCGCCGACGCGGCCGCTGCCGCGGACGACCTACACGGCTCGGCACCCGCTCGTCGCCGGCGGCCCGCGGCCGGCGCCGCTGACCCGAAGCGCGCGCCACCGGCTGATCGCGGCGCTGCTTGCGCTCGTGATCGTCGCGCTCGTCGTGATCCTGGCGGGCGCGGGCGGCAGCGGGGACGGCACGCCCGCGCAGGCGACCAAGCGGCACCACCGCGCGCACCCGGCGCGGACGATCCCGCGCGGGTCGACGGCCTCGGCCGAGGCGCGCGCGATCGCCCGCTACCTGCGAAACCACGCCGGGTGAGGGCGGCGCGGTACGCTCAGCGACCCCCGAGAGGAGCGCGCGATGAGCAGCGAACAGCCGGCACCCGAGTCGAAGGGTGTCACGACGGAGGTGCTGGGCACGGTCGACCTGGGCCGCGAGATGGAGGGCATGGAAGGGCGCCAGCTTCGGATGCGGATGGTGACGATCGAGCCGGGAGGCGTCTTCGGTCCGTTGCACGACCACAAGGACCGGCCGGGACTCGTCTACATCCTGCAGGGGACGATCACCGACCATCGCGACGGCGTGGCCACGGACTACGGGCCGGGAGCCGGCTGGCCCGAGGATCGGGACACCCTGCACTGGCTCGAGAACAGGGGAACGGTGCCGGCGGTGGAGATCTCGGTCGACATCGTCAGATAGCAGGGGTCTCGGGTCTGACCCGCAGGGTCTGACCCGGCCGGCCCACCACCGACCGCTCGACGGGCGGGACGCGCGTCAGCGAGGCGGCAGGATCCGCCCCTGCTTGCCGCGACAGACGGGGCAGGGCCGCACGCCCGGGCGGCGCCGAAGCCAGCGCCACCCCTTGTGCACCTCGCCGGCACCGCCACAGCGGGTGCATGTCATCGTCTTGGCAGCGGTGGCGGGCACGCACCAGATATCGGCGCGGCCGCGGGGGAGGTTGAGAACTGGCGGCGCCGTGCCGGCCTGGGCTGACCAGCCGGCGATCTCCCTGTCCCGAGCAATCGACGGTTGCCCTTCCACCCGGCTGGGAAAGCGGGTTGGGTGGGCAGCTCCGAGCAAACACGCTGTTTGCGGCAGCGCGTCCCCGCCGTTCCAGCATCCGTGCGCGAGATCCGCGTCCTCGCGCTGGATTTCGCGCGGACCCGCTGCGGGGCTGACGAGCCGCTGCTGTCCGAAATCGCGCTGTGCGTCTCCGAGGCCGTGGGAAACGCCGTGGTGCACGCCTACGCGGAGCCGGGGGGCGAGATCAGCGTGGTGATCGAGGCCGTTCACGGGGGCCTGGTGGTGGAGGTCTGCGACGAGGGCGCCGGCACGAGCCTGCCGTCCGCCACGCCCGGGCTCGGACTCGGCATGAAGATCGTGTCCAAGCTCAGCGACGCCACGTTCCAGCCGACCTCGGATGCGACCGGGCTGCGCGTGACGATGCGGTTTCCCTGCGGCGTTGAGTAGCTGAGCCGGCGGCCGCTTGGGGGTCGGCCGCCGGCTCGATCCCGGCTATCTCACGTGCCGGATCTCTCCCAGCAGGCCGTGCGACTCGTCGTCGATGCCTGCGCTGAAGAGCAGGTCGTGCGGGGTGCCGGTGACGCCGTTACCGACCAGCAGGCCCCAGAGGCCGTCGATAGCCAGCACGCGGCCGTTCGGCCGGCGCAGGACGCCCTGCCACATGCCGGTCTGCATGTCATAGGCGTTGATCCGCCCGTTGCCGAAGTTGCCGACCAGCAGGTCGCCGCCGAAGCGGCCGAAGCCCATCGGCGCCCGGACGAGACCCCACGGCGCGTTCAGCGCGCCGTGGCTGATCAGGTGCTTGACCAGCCGGCCGTTCTGCGTGAACACGGCCACGAAGCCGAGGCCGGCGCCGTGCTGCTCGTCCTCGCTGCCCGCCTGCGTCTTGGCGTAGCTGACGACGATCCGGTTGCCGATCGCCTGGATCCCGAACGGGTGGTAGCTCATCGGCACCATCGGGTCGCGGAAGGCGCCCGGGGTGGACAGCATGTGGAAGTGGCTGTCGACCACGTCGACGCTGCCACCGGCGAAGTCGGTCGCATAGACGGCCGGGTGGTGGTGGAAGAAACCGATCGCAAGCCCCTTGAACACGGCTCCCGGAACGACCAACTTCTGCCGGAAGGCCAGGTCTCCCGGCGTCCAGGCCGAGACGACGCCAGCCTCGGAGTCGACGATGAACCGGGCGGGTGCCCGCATGCCGCCGGCGACGCGCAGCTTGAACCCGTTCGACCCGTTGAACACCTGGCCGGTGGGGGCTCCGTGCGGCACGGCGAACGACGTCAGCTCGCTGATCGGCGTGCTCGGCGTGCCGCCCGCGTAGAGCGAGGCCATGTCGGTGCCGTTGTCCGACACCCAGAGCGGCGTCGTCGGCCCGAACGCCAGCCCCCACGGGTTGACGAGGTTGGAATCCGTGATGTGCGCCTTGCCCGGGATGTCCGAGACGAGGTTGATCTGACGGAAGCCGTGGTGCGTGGTGCCGGCCGCGGCGGTGCCCGCCGAGCCGAGCGCCGTGGCAGCGACCACGGCCAGCCCCACCACGGCCGCGAGCCGACTCCTGTACCGATGTCTGAGCATGGTGACCCCCTACCGTCGGCGCGCGAAGTGAGCGCGCGGTTGATGGTGGGGCGGTACGGCGGAGGTCGGCTAGCGGTTTGGCGGTTGGTGAGGCGGGTTACGTGAACTACGGTCTTCGCGGACAACCACCAAAGTGTACGAGGCTCATCCCGGAGGGCCAGACCCGAAGTGGACTCTGGGGCTCGTCGCAGTCCGGCCGGGTCAGGCCCGGAGCGCCGAACCCCAGGTCTCTACAGCCGCCCGTGCACGATGTCCCGTACGCCGGCTATTTCGAGCATGCGCTCGACCCAATCGCTGGTCTCGAGCGTGAAGGGCAGGCCCAGGGCCTCGCACTGAGTAGCGCCCATGATCACGCGCTGAAGGCCGGTCGAGTCCAGGAACGACACCTCGGTCATGTCCACCACCAGCTCCGCTGCGTCGGACGACATGGCGTCGCCGAGCACTTGCGTCAGCGTGTCGGCGGTGGCCTGGTCGACCTCGCCGCTGCAGCGGACGATCGCGCGGAAACCATCGCGTTCGCAGTCGATCTGAAATGGGGCGGGCATCCGGCGATCGTAATTCCACATTCTGGCAGGCCGCGAAACCGGAGCTACCCCGGCTGCCACGGGCAGGCTGTTCACTGAGCGCCGCCGCGTACACACCCGCGCTGCGCGCAGTCCACCGCAGCGCACCGCTCCGGGCGTCGGGGGAACCCCTGCAGTAGAGTCGGCCGGTGCCACCGACTCCGCGCGCCTTCACCCCTCGCGATCTGCGGCTCGAGCGGCAGATCACCGACTTCGACCTGTCGCCCGACGGCGAGACCATCGTCTACGCGCGGCGCGACACGGAGCAGGCCCGCTACGTCTCGAACCTGTGGCGTGTGCCCGTGCGCGGCGGACGGCCGGAGCGGCTGACATCCGCCTCGGCGGTGGACGCCGGGCCGCGGGTATCGCCCGACGGCGCGTCGCTGCTGTTCGTGTCCACGCGCGCCGACGACACTCCGCGGTGCTTCGTGCTGCCGCTGTCGGGCGGGGAGCCGCGCATCCTGCCCGCGCCGGAGGGGCCGGTCGGCGGCGCCCAGTGGTCGCCGGATGGCCGGTCGGTGCTGTTCCAGGCCGGCGCGGGCGTGCAGCGCTTCATCGTCGGCTCGCCCGACGACCCGACCGCCCGCCGCATCGACGTGCGGCTCTGGCGGATGGACGGCATGGGCGTGCGTGACCAGCGGATGGCCGCGTGGACGGTCGATGCCGGCGGCCGCGGCCGGCCGCGCCGGGTGACGCCCGCCGACCTCGACGCCGGCGCGCCCCGCTGGGCGGGGGCGCGGCGGATCGGCTTCCTGGCCGACCGCCGCGACGACCCCGGCGACGAGCGATCACGCGTCTACGCCGTCTCGGCGGGCGGCGGCGCCGTGCGCGAGGTGGCCGCGCTGCCCGGCACGGTCTGGGCGGCGGAGTGGTCGCCGCGTGGGCGGCTGGCGATGGTGGGTGTCGAGCACGAGGACAACCTGCCGTGGCGCGACCCGGTGCTGGTCGTCCGCGACGGCTCCGAGCTCGTCCGGCTGGGAGGCAGGCTCGACCGGCCGGTCGCCCTCATGTCCTACGGCGACCTGATCCCCGGAGAGGTCGGGCCGCACCTGTGCTGGGAGGACGAGGAGCACCTGATCGCGGTGGTCACCGACGGTGGCCGCGCGCACGCCGTGCGGTTCGGGCTGGACGGCAGCGAGGAGTGGCTGACCGAGGGCGACGTGGTCGTGTCGGACGTGCGCTGCGCCGGCGGCCGGGTGGTAGCGCTGGCCAACGTCGACGGCGGGCCGGCCGACCTGTTCGAGCTGGAGGGCGGCCGCGCCCGGCGCATCACTCGCGACGGGTCGCGGTGGTTCGGGCCGTTCCGGCGCGAGGTGGAGCAGGTGGGGGCATTCGGCGACGGCGCCGGGGCGATCGACGCCTGGATGCTCCGCGGCGGGCGCGGCAGGCGCCCGGTCGTGCTGCAGATCCACGGCGGCCCGCACGCCTCGCACGCGCCGCTGCCCTGGCTGGAGATGACCGCCCTGGCGTCGGCGGGCATCAGCGTCGTCTGGGCCAACCCGGCCGGCTCTCTGTCCTACGGCGCCCGTCATGCGTCGTCGCTGTACGGGCGGTGGGGTGAGCCGGACTCGCGCCAGCTGCTTGCGCTGCTCGACCGCCTCGCCGGCCGCGGCCTGATCGACGCCGGCCGGGTGGGAGCGCTCGGCCTCTCCTACGGCGGCTTCGAGACGCTGTGGCTGGCGGGCCGCCACCCGCGGCGGTTCGCGGCGGCGGTCGCCGAGAACCCGGTGTCGAGCTACCTGGTCGAGGCGGCCACCTGGGACTACGGCGGCTACGACTTCGCCGGCATCGGCACGCTGCCCGACGACGCGCAGGCGTTCTGGGAGCGCTCGCCGGCGTCCCGCATCACCCGCTTCCGCGGCCCGCTGCTGCTCCTGCAATGCGAGGACGACATGCGCTGCCCGCCGGCCAACAGCGAGCTGGTCTACGTCATGCGAAAGACGCAGGGGCTGCCGGTCGAGATGATCCGCTATCCCGGCGAGAGCCACGTCATGCTCGCCATCGGGCGGCCCGACCGCCGGCGCGACCGGCTCGAGCGGATCGTCGACTGGTTCTCGCGGTCGCTGTAGCGGCGCTCAGAGCAGGATCGACAGGCGCACGGTGGTGCCGCAGCCGGGCGTGCTGTCCACCCACACGCGCCCGCCGGCGCTGCGCACCCGCTCGCTGACCGACGCCAGCCCCGCGTGCCGCGAGGCCTCGGGCCGCTGCATCACGGACTCGGTCTCGAACCCGACGCCGTCGTCGCTGACGGTGCCCGAGAGCCGGCCGCCGTCCTCCCGCAGCGTCACCCGCACCGTGTGCGCGCCGCTGTGGCGCACCGCGTTCATCAGCGCTTCGCGCAACGTCCGGTAGGCAAGCTCCTCGACCGGGCGCGGATAGCGGCCCGCCAGCACGTCCACCTGCACCTCGAACCCGGCCGTCTGGGCGGCGTCGGCGGCCAGCTCCTCGAGCGCGCGGCGCAGCCCGTGCTCGTCGAGCACCCGCGGGCGCAGCTCGAACATCAGCGTCCGCACCCGCTCCAGCGACCCCGCCAGCATCTCGCGCGCCCGCCGCACCTGCGCGGTGTCGCCCGACTCCATCGCCGCGTCCAGCATCAGCAGGGTGGCCGCCATCGCCTGGATGGTGTCGTCGTGCAGCGCCTCGGCCAGGCGCTGGCGCTCGTCCGCCTCGGCCGTGATGGCGATGCGCTCCCCGCGGATCTGCTCGGTCACGTCACGCGCGATCACCGACGCCGCCACCACCGTGCCGTTCGCGTCGATGACGGGCGAGACCGTCAGCGAGACGTTCACGAGCGACCCGTCCTTGCGCCTGCGGATGGTCGTGTACCGCTCGATCCGCTCGCCGGCGCCGATCCGCCGCAGGATCAGCCACACGTCGTCGGCGTGCTCGGCCGGCATGATCAGCGTGATCGGCCGCCCGCGCGCCTCGGCCGCCGTGTAGCCGTAGAGCCGCTCGGCACCACGGTTCCAGGTCAGGATGCGGCCGTCCAGCCCCTTCGTGATGACCGCATCGTCGGTCGAGTCGACCAGCGCAGCGTGGAGCGCTTCGGTTGTTGCCATTCCAGGCGCCACGTCGCCGACTGAGGAGCTGCCAGCCATGCGGGGAGGCAGTATAAACCCGCCGCAGCAGGCCCGACAACGGGGTTGCGCGGCGTTGCCTGGAGATGACTCCCTAGCGCGGCGCCTCGGCCGCCTGCGCCTCCAGGGACAGGTCGGCCGCTCGCTCGAACTGGCCGCGGAGGAAGT
Organism: Gaiellales bacterium; assembly: GCA_036403155.1. Taxonomy (GTDB): domain Bacteria; phylum Actinomycetota; class Thermoleophilia; order Gaiellales; family JAICJC01; genus JAICYJ01. Next base: position 40,601 of record DASWRM010000049.1, read on the forward strand.
CGGCGGTGGTCTCCTCCTGGCGCATGATGTGCTCGGCCAGCTCGACCGTGTCCATGTCGCTGGCGCGCTCGGCCACGCCGCGCAGGTGCAGGTAGCCGGCGATCTCGAGGTGCTCGAACGCGTACATGAAGGCGACCAGCTTGCCCGGGGTGTCGGGGTGGGCGCCAAAGAAGCCCGACCAGCCGAGGCCGCCGAAGCGCAGCGCCGCGTCCTTGATCTTGGACGGCGAGGCGCCCAGCGCGTCCAGCCGCCGCTCGATGCGGGCGGCGTGGTCGCGGGTCTCCTCCAGGTGGCGGGTGACCGCCTCGGCGATGGCGACGTCGTCGACCATGTCGACGGCGCGCTTCAGCAGCGCCTCGGCCTGGCCCTCGAGCCCGTGCGCGTCGGCGAGGTAGGAGGTGATCCGGTCCTGCAGGTCGCTCTTGCCGACGCCCTCGATCGACGCGGCGATCGACGCGTTGAAGCTGGCGCGCAGCCTCTCGGCCATGCCGTGCTCCTGCTCGCCGATGCGGCGGGCCAGATCGGAGGTGACGTTGTCGCCGATGCGCTCGGCCACGTGCTGCAGCATCGCGTAGCTCGCCTCCTCCAGCCGCTCGTAGGAGTAGGCGTGGGTGGCCAGCTTGCCCGGGGTATCGGGCTGGGAGCGCGCGAACAGGACGAAGCCCTTGCCGCCGACCGCCATCACCACGTCCTTGACGCGCGAGGGGCTCGCGCCCAGCTCGGCCATGCGGCTGCGCACCATCTCCTCGTGGGCCTCGGTCTCGCTCAGGTGCGCCGCCAGCAGCTTCGAGATCTGGTCGGAGCCGGCGAACTTCGGCGCCGAGCGGAGCTGGGCCAGCGCCTGCTCCTCGATCGAGTGGGCGTCTGCCAGGTACTTGACGAGCTGATCGCTGAGCGAGGTGGTCACGGGATGCCTCCAGTCGGGTGGTGCAGGGGAGGGTTACCCTGGCCTGTCGAGGCGGCAAACGGCAGGAGGGCGGCCGATCGGCGCCGAACGGCTCAACGAAACGGGTTTGCGTGCCGACTACACCCTCGTAACGCCCGAGCCCCCGGCTACGTTTGAAAAACGATGAGCTCCACCGCCCACATCCCGTCATTCCTCCTGATCTCCAACCACGGGCAGGCGCTGATCGCGATCGCCGAGAACCCGGACGTGCGGCTGCGCGAGATCGCCGAGCGGCTCGGCATCACCGAGCGGGCGACGCAGTCGATCGTGAACGACCTGGTCGACGCGGGCTACGTGCAGCGCACGCGCGTGGGGCGCCGCAACATCTACACCGTCGACGTCGACCAGCCGTTCCCGCACCCGGCGCTGCGCGCGAATCCGGTGCGCTCGCTGCTGGACGGGCTGGTGGCCTGGACGGACGAGGAGACCGATCCGCTCGAGGAGCTGACCGGCCAGCACGTCGAGTCGCCCGCCGAGGAGCTGGCGCGCGCGCTCGAGCCCGACGATGGGCTCGACCGGCTGACCGGCCTCGCCGCCATGCTGCTGCACGCGCCGATCGCGTTCCTCAGCCTGATCGAGGGCGAGACCGAGGTGATCGTGAGCGGCACCGGCGTGCCGGAGGAGCTGCTGCGCCGCGAGCTGCCGCTCGAGCTGTCGCTCTGCCAGCACGTCGTGTCCGGGCGGGCGCCGATGGTGGTCGCCGACGCGGCCGAGCACGAGCTGCTGGCGGACAATCAGGCGGTCACCCGCCACGGCATGCGCGCCTACGTCGGGCTGCCGCTGCTGTCGGGCGACGGCACCGCGTTCGGCAGCCTGTGCGTCGCCGACACCAAGCCGCGGCGCTGGACGCAGACCGAGGTGCGGATGCTCGCGAGCCTGTCGGCAGCGGCCGCCTCGCAGGTCGAGATGGGGCAGATCAGCCGCCGTCACGAGCGCGCCGCCGCCCGCTACCGGATGCTCCTGAACTCGCTGCCCGAGGCGCTGGTGCTCGTGCTCGACCGCGACCTGCGGATCGAGGTGGCGTCGGGCAGCCTGCTCGAGCGGTTCGGGCGCGCGCAGGACAAGATGGTGGGCAAGCGGCTGGCGGACATCGTCGCTCGAGAGCGGGTGGAGGAGGTCGTCGGCCACTACCGGCGCGGGCTGGCCGGCGAGCGGCACGACTTCGTGACGTCGGCGGACGGCGAGACCTGGTTCACGCTCGACATCGTGCCGCTGCGCGACGCCGACGGGACGATCTCGGGCGTGATGTCGATCGCGCGCCAGCACCTCACCTACGGGCGCGCCGACCAGTGGGACGCCGACCGGCTGCGGGCGCTGATCGAGAACGTTCCGGGCGCGATCTACCGCGCGCTGCCCGACGAGAACTGGACGGTCGAGTTCGTGAGCGACCACATCGAGCTGCTGACCGGGTACCCGGCGTCGGACTTCCTGCGAAACGAGGTGCGCGCGTACAGCAGCCTGATCCACCCCGAGGACCTCGAGATGGTGAACGCCCGCATCCACAAGGCGCTCGAGGAGCGCACGCCGTTCGTGGTCGAGTACCGGCTCACCGCGCGCGACGGACGCACCCGCTGGGTGCGGGAGCGGGGGCAGGGCATCCACGGCGACGACGGCGCGGTGCTCTGGGTGGACGGCGCCATCTTCGCGATCGACGACGGCGCGCGCCTGGCCGCGTAGGCCGCTGCGCTAGTTCGTGAGGACGGTGCCGCTGTGCGGCGCCAGCTGGATGGCGGTGACGGCGCGGCCGCTCACCGTCTGGTAGGTCGCGTGCAGGGCGATGGTGCGGGCGGTGCCGGTCGGGTTGACGGCGACCATGCCGCCCGAGAAGGGCCGCTCCCAGATCGAGCCGACCCGGGTGCGCGCGCCGGTGGCCCTGCCGATCGCGGGCCAGCGGGTGTTCCACGACGAGAGCGCACCCTGGTTGCGGCTGCCCATGAACATGTAGTAGCCGGCGCCGCCGCGCGCGAGCAGGTAGGACGCGAGCGTGAAGGCGCGCCAGCGGTGGCGCTGGGCGGTGGTCGCGGACGTCCACAGCTTGGTCATGCAGAGCGCGAGCTTGCCCTTCGCCTGGACGGCGGCGATCGCCTTCACCTGGCTCAGCCACGCGGTGGCCGTGGGCCATGCGCCGGCCGGGTCGGTGGCGTCGCGGAAGCAGCCCTCGAAGACGCCTCCGTCGAGGCCGGCCGCGAGCACGTGGGTGCGCGCGAAGTAGCGCGTGCCGTTGTTCAGGCCGTTGCCGATCACGGGGATCGAGACGGCGCCGCGCACGGCGGCTGCCAGGCCGGTGGTGGCGGTCAGCCACTCGTCCACGGTGAACTCGGCGCCCGTCTGGGGGTTGACGGGGCGCGCCGGGAACCCGTAGAAGGCCATCGTGCCGAGGCTGTCCAGGTAGACGGCCGTCCAGCCCTTCGCCTGCTGGCTCTTGGCGTAGTCGGCCTCCCAGGTGCGCACGGCGGGGAGCTGGGGGTCGATCAGGTAGGCGCCCCAGCTGCTCTTCAGGAGGTTGCCGCCGGCGTCGCGGAGCAGCCAGTCGGGGTGGTTGGCCTGTACCCAGGCGAAGTCGGCCTTGACGGTGGTGCCCTTGTGGTACTCGGCGATGAGGATGCCGGGTCTGGTCGCCTTCATGGCGTGCAGGTAGGTGCCGTAGCGCGAGACGCCGACGACGATGTCATCGCGGCGCGCGACCGTGCGCGCCTCCGAGACGGTGGTGACGACGGTGTGGGTGCCGTCGAAGAGCCAGGCATGGACGCCCTTGCCGGTGGGGATGGCAGCGCCGGCGGGCGTGGGGGAGGCGCCTGCGGCGAGCAAGGCAGCGGCGGCCAGGGGCAGGCAGGCGCGCAGGAGCAATCGGGCGCGGGGGAGCACTTGTCACACTATGTGGTGGAGGGAGGGGGCTTGTCTACGGCGTCGGTGGGTGAAAAAAAGGTGCCTGGCACTTTTTTTTCACCCTGCTCGGCGCGGCGGCGCACGGTGGCGAGGCTGAGGCCGAAGTGTGCGGCCAGCTCGGCGAGGGTCATGTCGTGGTACTCGCGCAGGTCGAGAAGGTTCTGCGGCGTGGGTTCCTTGAGCAGCCGCTCGCGTTCCGGGTTGTAGATCGCCTCGCGCAGGAGCGTGCGCGCTGTCCGGGGATCGCGGTGGATCAGCTCGAGCGCTCGCGACCGGTCGAGCACCGCGGCGGGCGCGCGGAGGCCGAGCAACGCCGGCGTGCTCGACCACGACCAGAGCTCGGGATGCCGGCAGAGCTTCGCCTTGACGGGGTTCATCGCCACGTATCCGAAGGCGATCATCAGGTAGCGGTGGTCCTCGACGACCTTCGAGAAGTAGCGCTTCTGGAAGAGGTGGCTGCCGACCCAGCCGTGGCGTCGGTTGAACCGGCTCGCGAAGGTGCTGTTGAGTCGATGCATGCCCCAGGCGAGGTTGCCGTGGGGAACCTCCAGCATCAGGTGGTAGTGGTTGCCCATGAAGCAATACGACAGCACCCGCCACTCGGCCTCCAACACGACGCGCGAGAAGAGGGTCAGGAACTGCCAGCGATCACGGTCGTCCATGTAGATCGGGTCGTGGCGGTCACCGCGGGTGCCGACGTGGCAGATCATCCCGGGGCGCTGAATTCGTCGTGGTCGTGGCACGCGTCCACCGTCCCACGACCACGCGTCACCAGGGTGCTTCTAGCCGTAATGGATGTGCAACAAGAACGGGCGTGAAAAAAGGAGCCTGGCACCTTTTTCTCACCCCGGGCGTTGCGCGACGTAACGGAGGTGCAACACGAGCGTCGGTGAAAAAAAGGAGCCTGGCACCTTTTTTTCACCGGCCGGTGTCGTGGCTGGCTAGTGCTCGTGGTGCGGGCCGTGCTTGTCGCCGTGCGGCGGCCGGTGCTCGTGTGGCTTCTCGTGCTTTGGCGGATCTGAGTGGTGCTCGTGGTGCGGCGGCGGCTTTGGCCGGTCCTTCGGATGGTGCTTCCCGTGCGGGTGGTGCCCGCGCCCGTGGCTCGCGCTGTGGTGGGATGCGACAGGCGCCGGCGCGCTCCTGGCATGCGGCTTTCGCGTATGGCGCGTCGTCACGCGAACCTTTGCCTTCGCGGCCGACGGGGCCGGAGCCGTCGGCGCACGCTGAGTCGTCGTGCGCGCCGCCGTGACGGCACCGCGTGCGACCGCATCACCCCCGTGCGTCGAGCTGGCCACCGCCGCGCCGAGGCTCAGGCCGGCGGCGATCACCGCGCCGACGACCGCCATCCGCGCGGCCGAGCTGGCCGGCTCCGCATGCCCGGACCCTGACGCGGCGCCGAACACCCCGACGCCGTCGTATCGCATGCCCGCCCGGCCGCGGCCGGAGTACACCCGCAAGGACACCCCTCTCTCCGTAGGCGTGTCCGGTACCCGGCGTGCCCGGGCGGAAAACCAGGCGGGCTGAGCGGGGCAGGCGCCGTCCGGCGCCTGCCCCCGCTTGAGCGCCGCGTTCCTAGCCGGTGACGTTGAACGCGTAGATGTGGCGGCTGTTGTCGCTGATGTACATGCGGTGCACGCCAGCCGAGGGATCCGCCCCGAACTCGACGAAGTTCGCGCCCTGCATGCTCGGCGTCCCCGACGTGGAGCCCTGGAACACCACCTCGCACAGCCCGTTCGTCGTCCCGTTCGGCTGCCAGCGGACGATGCGGTTGTTCTTCACGTCGCCGATGTAGTACCAGCCGTCCTCATACGTGATGCCCCACGGCTGTGACAGGGCCTTGCCGCCGCAGCTCGGCTTGATGATCGTGGCCGTGCCGCCGCCGTTGAAGCTGCCCGGCGAGCCGAGGTTCAGCTGCCACTTCGTGATCTGGTTTCGGCCCGTGTTGATCACATACACCGTCGATGGGCTGGCCGGATCGACCGCGATCCCGCGCGGCGCCAGCATCTGCGACGCCGTCGAGGTGCCGCAGCTCCCGACCTGATCCTCCAGCGCGCTCGTGCCGCTCGGGACGTTCAGCAACGTCGCCTCGTCGAACACCTGCAGCCGGCATCCGGCGACATCGGTCGCATACACGCGGCCGCCCTGGACGCGGATCCCCTGCACACCGCCGGAGAACTGGCCCGCCGTCTTGCCCTGCGAGCCGAACCGGTGCACGAATCCGCCGGTCTGCGTGAACGCCATCACGTCGTTGTTGTTGTCGCCCACCCAGATGTAGTGGTGGTTGTCCGGCTCGTAGGTGAGCGCGCGCGGGTAGCCGAAGCCCTCGTTGTTCGGGTTCGACGGCGCCCGGCCGCCCCACTGGCGGATCCACGCCGGACAGTTCGTTGAGGACGAGCACGCCTTCGACGTGTCGAACTTCTGCACGCGCTGCTCGAACGTGTCGACCACGTACAGCCCGTCGCCGGTCGCCTCCGAGTCGTTCGGAACCACCGCGATGCCGTTCTGCTGGTTGAACCCGCCGGCCGGCGGCGGCTCGCTCGCAAAGCTCCACCCGGAGGCCGGCGTTGCGCCCGCGCACGTGTTCTGCGCCGTCGCGTTCGCCGGGTTACAGCTCGGCTTCGCCTTCCAGTCGTTCGGTGTGAACTTCAGCACCCGGTACCCCGGATCCTGAGGCGGCGTGCTCGAGGTGCACTGCGACGCGTAGGTCGGGCAGCCCCACGTATCGCCCGTGTACACGTTGCCCGAGTTGTCAACTGCGACGAAGCGGATCGAGTCGAACCCCTGGTGGTTCTGGGCATAGTTCGTGCCGTCGGTGTTGCGCCACTCGTTGACGAACTTCACCGCCTGGTTGCTCGCCCCGCCCCCGCCGTTCACCTGCGTCTGGTCAAAGCTGAACTCGTACACGCGGTTCAGCGCCGCGCCGGCCGCGTAGATCAGGTGGTTGGTCTGATCCAGCGCGATGCCGCGCACGTCACGGAAGTCGCTCAGCGCCGCGCTCGACGCGATGATCTTCCGCGTCGACGCGCTGAAGACGAAGATGCGCCGCGAGTTGTACTCGGCGACGTAGATGTTGCCCGTGGTGTCCTCGGCGATGCCACGCGGGATCGGCGTGCCGACACCCGAGTTGCTCCAGTCCAGCGCACCCTGGTAGGCACCCTGATGGTCGTAGATGTAGACGTTGCGGCACGACGGGTCGCCGACGTACAGCAGGTGCGTCGAGTTGATCGTGTCGACCATGATGTGTGTCGGGATGGTGGTCTTGCCCGCGCCGCAGCCCGCCGCATAGCTCGCGCCGGGATGAGCGGAGTCCGTGCCGGTCACAGACGACTGCTGCTTGCCGATCGTCTGCAGCCAGCCGCCATCGTGGGTGAACTGCACGAAGTTCGAGCTGCCCTGGTCGGCCGCCCAGTAGGTCGGCTTGCCACCGACCAGGTCGGTCGTGTCGACGGCGACGTCATACGGCGCGCTGCCAATGCCGCCGTTGAGCTTCGGCCCCGTGTTGTCGAGGTACGTGTCGACGTGCGCCCCGTTCGTGGTGAAGCGCTGCACGCGGTAGTTCCAGTAGTCGCCCACGAGGATCGTGCCGTCGCTCGCGTCGAAGTCGAGCCCGTAGGCGTACAGGCCGGCCGGGCCGCTGAAGCCGTACGACCCGACGTAGTTCACGGTCGCCGTCGCCTGCGCCGCGGTAACACCCACCGCCGACCCGGCGAGTGCCAGCCCAACTGCAAGCAGTCGTCGAAGATGCGTCACGAGAAAGCCCCCTAGTTCTCGTTGAGATCCAGGATCTGGATCCGATCGTTGTACACGTCCGTGACGTACAGGTACGCGTGCCCGGTCGAGTCGACATGCACGTCGAGGTGCGCCGGGTGGTTGAACTGCAGGTTGCCCGATCCTGCCGCGCCCACCGTCTGGATGAACTGCCCGGTCGATGTGAACTCGACCAGCTTGTTGAAGCTCGTG
>DASWRM010000050.1 GCA_036403155.1 Gaiellales bacterium
AGATCATCCGGCAGATCTCGGATGACATCCTCGGCTACGGCCCTCTGGAGCCGTTCCTTCGCGACGACTCCATCACGGAAGTCATGGTCAACGACCACAGCACGATCTACATCGAGCGCCACGGCAAGATCACCCGCACGAACGCGCAGTTCGTGGACGACCAGCACCTGCTGCGGATCATCGACAAGATCATCAGCCGGATCGGGCGGCGCATCGACGAGTCCTCGCCGTACGTCGACGCCCGCCTGCCCGACGGCTCGCGTGTGAACGCGATCATCCCGCCGCTGGCCGTCCGGGGCTCCGCGCTGACCATCCGAAAGTTCCGCAAGGACCCGTTCACGATGCCCGACCTGATCAAGTTCGGGACGCTGACCCACAAGTCCGGGCAGTTCCTCGAGGCGTGCGTCCGCGGCAAGCTGAACATCCTCATCTCCGGCGGTACCGGTTCCGGTAAGACCACCACCCTGAACGTGCTGTCCGCTGCGATCCCCACCGACGAGCGGATCATCACCGTCGAGGATGCGGCAGAGCTCCAGCTGAAGCAGGAGCATGTGATCACGCTCGAGTCGCGGCCGGCGAACATCGAGGGCAAGGGCCAGGTCACGATCCGCGACCTCGTGCGCAACACCCTGCGCATGCGCCCCGACCGCATCATCGTCGGCGAGTGCCGTGGCCCGGAGACCGTGGACATGCTCCAGGCCATGAACACGGGCCACGATGGGTCGCTGACGACCGTCCACGCAAACAACCCGCGTGACGCGCTCGCCCGTACCGAGACGCTCGTGCTCACGGCCGGCGTGGACCTGCCGCTGCGCGCGATCCGCGAGCAGATCTCGAGCGCATTCGACCTGATCGTGCAGGTGTCGCGACTGGTCGACGGCACCCGCCGCATCACGCACATCACCGAGGTGCTGCGGATGGAGTCGGACGTGGTCACGCTGCAGGACGTCTTCATCGCCAAGCCCGTCGAGAACGCGGCCGAGCAGGCAGAGACCGGGCACCGGCTGCTCGGCCCACTGACCTGCACGGGCATCAAGCCGCACTTCCTCGACAAGATGGCGGGGAACGGCGTGAACCTGCCGCCCAACTTCTTCCTGCCCGAAACGGGAGAGCGGCAGGCCGCGTCCACCGCCGGCGTCTTCGGCAGGGCGGTCGGCCAGTGATGCGACGCCGCATCGCCATCATCACGGCGCTTGCGGCCCTCGTGGCGGCCGTCCCTGCGGCGGCCAGTGGTGGCCAGCTGCAGGTCAAGAAGGTCGACACCAGCGGGTTCCCGACCGTCCGCGTCAGCATCCAGACCGCGTCGGCGGGCAAGGCGCCCGATCTCGCGATCACCGAGAACGGCCGTGCCGTTCCCTCCGCCGACATCCAGATGGTGGATCCCGGCGCTCCCGCGGCCATCGCGCTGGTGATCGACACGTCCAACAGCATGGCCGGAGTGAAGATCGGCGATGCGATCGCGGCCGCCAAGCAGTTCGTGGACGCGCAGAAGGACGGCAACGTGCTCGGCGTCTACGGGTTCGGCGCAACCGCGTACCCGGCCGCCCGGCTGACCGCGGACCGCACCGAGGTCGACACGGCGATCAGCCAGCTCGGCACCGGGGGAGATCCCGGGACGGCGCTGTTCTCGGCCGTTCAGCTCGCGGCGAACGACCTTCGCACGGCTCCCGCGCAGCGGCGCGTCATGATCCTGATCACCGACGGCTCGTCAGAGCACGATGCGGCCACGATCGCCGAGGCGCTCTCGGCCGCGAAGGCGGCCGGCGTGACGATCTACCCGGTCGGCATCGCAACCGATTCGACCGCGCAAGCTGCGCTCCAGCAGCTGGCATCGGCCACCGGCGGCGCCGCCTCACAGGCGACCGACTCCGCCGCACTGTCCTCGGTCTACACCACCATCTCGGCCGACCTCGGCAGCAGCTACACCTACCTGTACCAGAGCGCCGTGGCGCCCGGGGCACCGCTGCAGCTGAAGCTGTCGGCTCCCGGATACCCGGCGGCGACCGAGCAGCTGAAGGCGCCGGGCACATTCGTGCCGGCATCGAAGAGCAGCGGCGGGCTCTCGCTGCCCAACAGCGCCGCCGGCCGTATGGCGATCGCCGGCATCGTCGGCCTGTTCGTCCTGTTTGCAGCCGTGTTCATCATGTCGGCGCGCCCGGACGTGATCGTGCACAAGCGGATCGCCCCGTACACCGAGACCAAGCGCCAGGTCGCGGCCGAGGACAGCGACGAGCCGACGATCTCGCTCCTCCACCAGCTGTTCATCTCGACCGAGCGGATCATCGGCTCGATGAACTTCTGGAAGCGGATGTCTGCGATGCTGGAGCAGGCCGACCTGCCTCTGCGCACGGCCGAGCTGTTCTACATCCAGATGGCGGCGGCCCTGCTCGCCGGCTTCGTGATGGCGTTTCTGCTCGGCCACCGTGGCCTGTTCGCGCTCGGCGCGCTGATCGTCGGCGGCCTGGCCCCGGTGTTCTATGTGCGTTTCAAGGCGAAGAAGCGCATGTCGCTGTTCGAGAACCAGCTGCCCGAGACGCTGATCACGATGGCGGCGTCGCTGAAGGCCGGTCACGCGTTCAACCAGGCGGTGGCGATGTGCGTCCAGGAGGGCGCCGAGCCGACCGCGAAGGAGTTCTCGCGCGTGGTCGCCGAGATCCAGCTCGGCGCGCAGTCCGAGGTCGCGCTGGAGGCGATGGCGCAGCGCATGAACTCGTACAACTTCGGCTTCGTCGTCATGGCCGTCAACATCCAGAGGACCGTCGGCGGCAGCCTCGCCGACATCCTCGACATGGTGTCGGACACCGTCCGCCAGCGCCAGCAGTTCGAGAAGAAGGTGAAGGCGCTGACGGCGCAGGGCCGCATGTCCGCCTACGTGCTGATCGCCATGCCGTTCCTGATGGGCCTTGCGATCTTCGCGCTGAACCCGTCGTACATGTCCATCCTCTTCACGAGCACGGTCGGCAAGGTGATGATCGGTGGGTCGCTGGTGATGATGGGCATCGGCGCGCTGATCATCAAGAAGATCGTGTCCTTCAAGGAGTAGCCGCATGCTGATCTTTCTCGGAATAGCGTGTTTCTTCGGAGCGGTCTACGTGCTGCTCACCGGCCTCACTGTGCGCCAGCGCGAGGTGGCGCTGTCGGTGCGGCGCGCCAAGCGCTACGGCATGCGCAACCAGCGCGAGATCGAGACGCGCCGCAGCGTCAACGACCGCGTCCTCGGCCCGATGGCCGCCCGGCTGGCCGGTGTCACGATGAAGCTGATGCCGAAGACCAACCCGGACGACGTCGCCAACAAGCTGCTGGCGGCCGGCCTCGCCCGCTCGCTGTCTCCCCAGGCGTACCTGGCCCTGAAGACGGGACTGGCCGGCATGTTCATCGCGTTCGGCTTCTTCCTGACGGTCTCCGGCGCGATGGCGCCGACGTTCGGGCTGCTGATCGGCCTGATGGGCGCCGCAATCGGGTTCATCGCACCCGACTTCGTGATCAACGGGCGGATCCGCGGCCGCAAGGACCTGATGCGCGCCGAGCTGCCGAACTGCCTCGACCTGCTGTGCGTATCGGTGGAGGCCGGTCTCGGGTTCGACCAGGCGCTGGTCAAGCTGAACGAGCGCATGGAGGGCCCCCTGGTCGACGAGTTCGCGCTGGTGCTGCACGAGATGCGGATCGGCCAGAGCCGCTCGGCCGCGCTGAAGAACCTGTCCGACCGCGTCGAGGCGCCCGAGGTGGCGCAGTTCGCGCGGGCGATCATCCAGGCCGACCAGCTCGGCATCTCGCTCTCGCGCATCCTGCGCGTGCAGTCGCAGGACATGCGCCTGCGCAGGCAGCTTGCAGCCGAGGAGAAGGCGATGAAGGCGCCGGTCAAGATGCTCTTCCCGACCGTCATCTTCATCTTCCCGTCGATGTTCGTCGTCGCCCTCGGCCCCGCCGCGCTGAACCTGATGAAGACGTTCTCCGGCGGCTGAGCCAAACGGCGGTCAGCGCGGGCGCTTGGGCACCGGCGCGGGGCCGGGAGGCGGGTACTCGATCACGCGGACGACGAGCGTCCGCTCGCCGCGGCGAACGCGCCGGCGCTGCTCGATCCGCTTGGAGCCCTGCATGCGCAGGTCATCGGCAGGCGCGGGACGGCACTGAAGGGCGCGGCCCGCGGGGCCGAAGGCGACGACCGGAATCGAACCGGTGTGCAAGGCTTTGCAGGCCTCTGCCTAACCACTCGGCCACGTCGCCCGAGGAGTCCTAGGCTACCAGCGAGACGCTACGAGGCGACGCGGCGGCCGGCCAGCAGCTCGGCGCTGCGCAGGGCCAGACCGCCCTGTCCCGCCACCGCCGCGAGCACGCCCTGGGCGCGCTCCGAGAAGGAGTCGCACACCACCACCAGCACCGCATCGTCCACGGCGACGACCGCCGCCTTCGCGAGCAGCGCGGATGCCGCGATGGTGAGCGCCGGCAGCTCCCCCACATCGATCACCTGCACGTCGTCGCCTGCCGGGTACCCGGCGTGCGCGGCGGCCAGCGCGATCGACCGGACGGCGTCGTCGCCGGCCGTCGCAAGCACCCGGGGCCGGTCCGCGGACGTCACCACGAGCGCCGCCGCGGTCGAGCCCGTCAGCTCCCTGCTCACCCTCGCGAGATGCCGCGCGACGACCGGCACGGAGGGCTCGGTCGCAGCCATCGTCGCGATGCCCAGCAGCGCCTTGGACACCTCGGCGGAGCGCCGCTCGGCCTCGAGCAGGCGGGCATTCTCGAACGCCACGGCCGCCTGCGCCGCCAGCAGCTCGAGCAGCCGCACCGACAGCACCGAGAATTGGTCGAGCCCCAGCTTCGACAGCACGATCACGCCGATCGTCCGCCGCTCGTAGCGGAGCGGCACCGCCAGGATCGACTCCTCGATGTCGGCGCTGCCCTCGATGTCCTCGGCGAACTCGCAATGCTGGGCGTCCCCGATGTTCAGCGTCTGCCCCCGCTGCGCGGCGGTTCCGGTGATGCCCTCCCCCATCTCGCAGCGCAGCGCGTCGAACGTCTCGCCGGCGTACTGCGACAGCATGCCGCCGAACGCCACCGGGTCGAGGGTGCGGTCGTCGTCTCCGAGGAGGTACACGCGGGCGTTGTGGTAGTCGATCATCGTTCGCAGCTCGGCGACGATCGTCTCCGCGATCTGCCAGACGTCGTTCAGCCGGTTCAGCTTCCCCGCCAGCGCGCCCAGCAGCTTGATCTGCGTCAGCGACTCCAGCTCCTGCCGGCGCTCGGCCGCGGTGTGCCCCGCACGCTGCTCCTGCACCGCGGCCGAATAGCCGGCGGCGGTGTCCTTTCCGCGCTCCTTGGCCGCGTAGAGCGCCGCATCGGCCGCGGCCAGCAGCTCGGTCGGATTCTTCGCGTCCTCGGGGAAGGTGGCGACGCCGCATGACACGGTGACCGGCCGCGGGCCGGGAAGCCCTCGCACCTCGGCGCACAGGCGCTCGGCGACCGCCAGCGCATCGCGCTTGCTGGTTTCCGGCATGAGGACGGCGAGCTCCTCGCCGCCGACGCGGAACGCCGCGTCGGCCGCCCGGAGCATCCCCGCAGCGGCGCCCGCCACGCGGCGCAGCACGAGGTCTCCCTCCTGATGGCCGTGCACATCGTTCAGGAGCTTGAAGTCGTCCAGGTCGAAGGAGATCACCGACAGCCCGCGGCGGTAGCGATGCGCCCGTTCCAGCTCCTCGCGGACGCGCTCGTGGAACACGCGGTGGTTGAACAGCCCGGTCAGCCAGTCGGTCTGCGCCTCGCGCGTGAGCTGCTCGCGGGTGCGGGTGTTGTCGAGCGCGAGCGCCGCGAGATCGGCGAAATGGCAGATCAGCTCGAACTCGTCATCGTCGAACGACGCGTCCTCGCCCAGCCGGTAGACGTTCAGGGCGCCGATCGGCTCGTCGCGAACCAGCAGCGGGACCAGGGCGATCGCCTCCGGCTCGCTTTCGGTGCCGGGCACCAGCTGGATGCGCGGATCCAGGTGCGCGTCCGAGACGTTCTGCGGCCGCCTGTGCTCGACCACCCAGCCGGTCAGCCCCTCCCCCATTGCCAGGGGCGCGTCCATGATCTCGGCGGCGTAGAGGTCGACCGAGTGGAGCGGCACGAGCAGCCGCCGGACGGCGTCAACCTGGTACACCGTCAGGACGTCGTAGGGAACGAGCGCCTTCAGCTCATGGGTGATGCGGTCGAGCAGCTCGTCGAGGCTGGCCGAGCCGAGCAGCATCCTCGACACCCGAAGCAGCGTCTGGTACGAGGCCACGCGGGAGCCCTGAGGGTCTGGAGCCGTACCGGGCCGTGGTGGCAACGCATCCTCTTCTCGACAGCGGTGATGGAGACGGCACAGCGGAGCCGATGTGCCATCTCGAAGTGTCCCACCGGTGGGGAACGGCTCCTACCCCCGTTCGGGGGGTTCCGCCCTACGTCGATCCGAGGAGTGGGCGACCAGCGAGGCGATCACCACGACCGCGATCACCAGCGTGCCGGCGATGCCCACATGCACCGCGATCACGCCCCATGGCAGCCCGTTGCGGTACTGGTACTCGCCCACCGCGAGCTGGCAGAGGGTGAGGGCCACGGCGGCGACCGAGAGCCGCTGGGCGAGGCTGCCGCGGGCGCGGCGGTACAGCACCACGGCGAGGACGAGGAACAGCGTCGCAAACGTCACCGCGGCGCGCACGTGCACCCACGTGGCGTCGTAGAAGCTCCCGATTCGCTCGATCGGCCGGTCTGTCGCGCCGGCGTGTGGGCCGGCCGCGGTCACGAAGGCGCCGGTGGTGACGAGCGCCAGGCAGGCGGCGACCGATGCCGCGGCCAGCTGTGCGGGCCGCGTCCACACCGGGGCGCCGAGCTCCATGCCGCGGCGGTGCGCGACCGCGTGGAAGGTGACCCAGGCGGCCACGGCGACGACGGCCATCGCCAACAGGAAGTGCGACATCACGAGCCACGGGTTCAGGTCGAAGGCGACGGTCACCGCGCCGAGCGGCACCTGGGCAACCGTGCCGGCCGCAGCGGCCACGGCCCCCCACGCGGCGCCGCGGCGCAGGCCGGGGGTTCGGAAGCCGATCCAGGCGGTGCCGACCGCGGCCAGCATGGCGATCCCAGAGATCAGCCGGTTCGAGAACTCGACCACGGCGTGGTATCCGGTGCTCGGGATCAGGCTGTCCGCCTGGCACGTCGGCCAGTGGGGGCACCCGAGTCCGGAGGCTGTGAGGCGGACGAGCCCGCCGGTGACGACGACCAGCCACAGGAGGCCCAGGGTGAGGAGCGCGGCCCGCTCGAAGGTCTGCGCCGTGATCGCCCGCCCGCGGACACGCGAGACGCTGCTCTGGGCCGTCGCCACGGGGATCAGTCTAGTTGGGGGCAGGCGGCCCGGACGCCAGCGCCGTGCGCGGCCCCCGGACACGGGCCGCCAGCAGCGCGTAGGCCCGGGACGAGTCGAGCGAGCAGTCGAGCGGCCGGCGGACGGCCGAGCCGGCGCTTCGGGCCGAGCGGATGGAGCCCCCGGCCCGCCCGGCCGCCGCGGCGAGCAGGAGCGCGAACTCCAGGCGTGACAGGTGGTCCGGCCCCGCCACGTGCAGCACGCCGCGCTCCTCACCGGCGGCCAGCTCCAGCAGCGCCGCCGCGAGGTCGGGCGCCGCGATGGGGGAGCGGATCTCGTCCTCGAAGAACGCGACATCCGTTCGGCCGGCCAGCGCATCCGCGACCAGGCGCTCCTGGGGGCCGGGCGCAGCGCCGCCGTAGATGAGCGACGTCCGCACGACCAGCGCGGCGGGGTGCCGGGCGGCCGCCTCCAGCTCGCCGTCCAGCTTCGAGCGGCCGTACCCGGTGAGCGGCGCCGCGGCGTCGTCCTCGCGATACGGGCGCGCCAGCTCGCCGTCGAAGACGAAGTCGGTGGAGAGGTGCACCAGGCGGACGCCGTGGCGCGCGGCCGCTCCGGCGACGTGTGCCGCCCCGTCGACGTTCACGGCCCGCATCGCCGGGCCCGATTGGAGGTACGCGGTGTGGATCACGGCGTCGGGCCGGAGCTCCCTCACCATCCGGTCGACGGCGCCGGCGTCGCGAACGTCCAGGCGGATGCCGTCTGCGGCCGCGGTCAACCGCGTCGGAATCGCTTCCCAGCCCGCCGCCGGCGCTGCGGCGACCAGCGCGCGGCCGAGGTATCCGCTGCCGCCGGTGACGAGCACCCGGCGCGCCGGTTCGGTGCCAGCCCGAGCCATCCGGACGATGCTACTGCGACCCGCCCGGCGCGCGGCCAGCATCTACACTCATTGACGCCGCAGGATCACGACGACGGAGCGATCGATGACGACCACCCTCCCCGGACAGGACACCGCCGCACTGCTCGCCCGGCTCGATCTCGACGCCGACGCGCTCAGCGACGGCGACCTCGAGGTGCGCACGCCCATCACCGGTGAGGTGATCGCGCGCATCCGGTCGACCAGCACCGAGCAGGCCGACGAGGCGATCGGACGGGCCGTGGACGCCTTCCACGCCTGGCGCGACGTCCCCGCCCCGCGCCGCGGCGAGCTCGTACGCCTGCTCGCCGAAGAGCTGCGCCAGGAGAAGGAGGCGCTCGGCGCGCTGGTCACGCTCGAAGCCGGAAAGATCGGCCAGGAGGGCCTCGGCGAGGTGCAGGAGATGATCGACATCTGCGACTTCGCCGTCGGCCTGTCGCGCCAGCTCTACGGGCTGACGATCGCGTCCGAGCGGCCCGGCCACCGGATGATGGAGACCTGGCACCCGCTCGGGCCGGTCGGGGTGATCACCGCGTTCAACTTCCCCGTCGCCGTCTGGAGCTGGAATGCGGCGCTGGCGTTCGTGTGCGGCGACCCGGTGCTCTGGAAGCCGTCCTCGCGGACGCCGCTGACCGCGCTGGCGTGCGAGGCGCTGTTCCGCAGGGCGGTGCAGCGGTTCGGTGACGCGCCCGAGCACCTGCTCCAGGTGCTCGTCGGCAACGCCGGGCGCGCGCTCGTCGACGATCCGCGCGTGCCGCTGGTCTCGGCGACCGGCTCGACCGCGATGGGCCGCGCCATGGCACCCAAGGTCGCGGCGCGCCTGGGCCGCTCGCTGCTCGAGCTCGGTGGCAACAACGCCATGATCGTCGCACCCACGGCAGACCTCGACCTGGCTGTCCGCGCCATCCTGTTCGCGGCCGTCGGCACCGCCGGGCAGCGGTGCACCTCGCTTCGCCGCGTGATCGTGCACGAGTCGATCGCAGAGGCCCTGACCGAGCGGCTCGAGCGCGCCTACGCGAGCGTGCAGGTCGCCGACCCGCGCGAGCAGGGCACGCTCTGCGGCCCGCTGATCTCTCAGGACGGTTTCGATGCGATGCAGTCGGCCCTCGACCGCGCCCGTCAGGACGGCGGCACCGTCGCCGGCGGCGAGCGGCTCCACGCCGACCGGTGGCCGGACGCCTACTACGTCCGCCCCGCCATCGTGCGCATGCCCGCGCAGACGGACGTCGTCTGCGAGGAGACCTTCGCCCCGGTGCTCTACGTCATGACCTATTCCGCCATGGACGAGGCGATCGCGCTGCACAACGACGTCCCGCAGGGCCTCTCGTCCTGCATCTTCACGGGCGACCTGCGCGAGAGCGAGCGGTTTCTCGCGCCGGCCGGATCGGATTGCGGCATCGCGAACGTGAACATCGGGCCGAGCGGCGCAGAGATCGGCGGCGCGTTCGGCGGCGAGAAGGAGACGGGCGGCGGGCGCGAGTCCGGGTCGGATGCGTGGAAGGCGTACATGCGGCGCCAGACCGCGACCGTCAACTACTCGACCGACCTCCCGCTCGCGCAGGGCATCGTCTTCGACGCCGGGTAGGCCGTGGCGGCGGCTCAGCCGCCGACCAGGGGCGGCTCGTCGTCCCGCTCCTCGCCGTGCTCGATCCGCTCCTCGACCTCCGCAACGGCGGGCTCGGGACTCGTATCGCCGGGCGGGTGGCCGGAGCCCGCGAGCGTCCGGTCTCGCCGGCCGATCCACTCCATCAGGCGTTCGAGCGCTCCCATGGCGGCCACTCTATCCAACGGAGGCGATGGAGGCTCGCCGGGCGCGGTCGGCGAGCCTTCATCGCCGGCCATCAGCGGGCTGTGGTGCCGGAGCCGCCCGCGTGGCCGCCGTGCGACGTCTGCCTCGAACCCCCGTTCGCAGACGCGCTCGACGACATGTCCGTGCCCTGGCCCTGGCCTGCGTGGCTGTGCCCGCCGCTCGCCGCAGGCGACACGATCCGGCCCTTCCCGCCCGTCGTGCCTGTCGCATGGGCCAGTGCGGAGATCTGCTTCCCCTTCGCGGCTGCACGGGCGCGGCCGCCTGGGCCAGGGTTGTGCGAGTGATGCGACGGGCGGGCGTGCCGCTTCGACCGGGCCACGGCTGAGACGGCCGCGCCGTGCGCCTTGCCCGTGTCGCCATGCCGGTGCGCGACGGCGGAGACGTCCGCTCCATGGTTCGCCGGATGCGACCGGGCCGCGCCGGTGGTCACGCCCAGCTTCGAGAGGATGCCGGACGCGGTGTGCGACGCGGCCTGCGGCAGTCCGGCCGCGTACGCGGCGGTGCCCGTCGCGAGGCAGAGGGCGGCCGCCACGGCGACCGTCGATGCGCGGACGCGGGCGGTGAACGCCGCGGCCACGGGCGGGCCGACCGGGCGCGGACGAGCACCGGCGGCAACCGGAGCCGGGGGAGCGGCGAGCACCTGCAGGAGCTCCGCCACCCGCCCGTAGCCGGGCGGCACGTCGCGTGGGTCAACGGCGCCGCTCAGCATGCGATCCGCGGTGTCGCTGTCGAGCTGGATACGGGACATCACCCTCCACATCGCACGACGAGGTCGCATCGTTACGTCTCCCCCGCATCGGTCAGGATCCGTGCCAGCGCCGTCAGCGCGCGATGCTGCATGACGCGGACGGCTTCGGGCGTGCGGCCGGTGATGACGGACACCTCCGCCGCCGAGAGCCCCGCGATGACGCGCAGGAACACGACCTCGGCCTGCGCCCGGGGCAGGCGGCGGACGAGCTCGACCGCCCGGTCGCCCGGTCCGTCCTGGGCCCCCTCGTCCGGGCGCTCGGGCACGGTTCCCATCAGCGTGACCCGCCGCTGCCACCACCGCCGGCGATGGTCGACCAGTCGACGACGGGCGATCGTGAAGACGAGGCGGCGGAAGTCGTCGATCTCGCCGACGAACGCCAGGCTGGCAGCCGTCGCCTCGACCCAGACCTGCGAGGCGAGGTCATCCCCGCCGCCGGTCACGCTCGCATGCAGGTACCTGCGCAGCGGCGGGTCGATCTGACGGTACGCCTCGTCCAGCCACCCGGGTGGTGCCGACGAGCGCTCCGCCATGCGCGGGTGTGAACGCCTCATGTTCCGATCATCCGCGTGGTTCGCGTGGAGCGCTAGATGCACCGCGCAGGTGAGGCCGGCGGCCGGGCCCGGCGAGCGTCCACCCGCGACCGACCCATCAGATAGTCTCCCCCGTCATGCGCATCGTAATCCTGGGTGGCGACGGCTTCTGCGGGTGGCCGACCGCATTGCACCTCTCAAAACGCGGCCACGAGATCACGATCGTGGACAACTTCGCCCGCCGGAACGCCGATGTGGAGCTGGAGGTGTCGTCGCTGACGCCGATCCAGCCGCTTGGCACCCGCCTGCGCGCGTGGAGCGAGCTGACCGGCCGCGACATCGCGTTCCGCCGGTTCAACGTCGCCGAGGACTACGCGGAGCTGCTGAAGGTGCTGACCGACGTGCAGCCGCACGCCGTCGTGCACTTCGCCGAGCAGCGCGCGGCTCCCTATTCCATGAAGAGCTCGTGGCACAAGCGCTACACCGTGAACAACAACCTGAACGCGACCAACAACCTGCTGGCCGCGATCGTCGAGTCGGCCGTCGACTGCGACGTCGTCCACCTCGGCACCATGGGCGTGTACGGCTACGGCGCCGCCGGGATGAAGATCCCCGAGGGGTACCTGCGCGTGATCGTCCCGATCGAGGACGGGCCGGACGTCGAGCAGGAGATCCTGTTCCCGGCGAACCCGGGCAGCATCTACCACATGACGAAGACGCAGGACCAGCTGCTGTTCGCCTACTACAACAAGAACGACGCCGTTCGCGTCACGGACCTGCACCAGGGCATCGTCTGGGGCACCCAGACCGAGGAGACACGGCTCGACGACAGGCTGATCAACCGGTTCGACTACGACGGCGACTACGGGACCGTGCTCAACCGGTTCCTGATGCAGGCGGCGATCGGATACCCGCTGAGCGTGCACGGCAGCGGAGGTCAGACGCGCGCCTTCATCCACATCCAGGACACGGTGCGCTGCATCCAGCTCGCGATCGAGAATCCACCCGCGGCCGGAGAGCGGGTTCGCATCTTCAACCAGATGACCGAGGTGCACCGTCTGATCGACCTCGCTCACCTGGTGTCGCGGCTGACGGGCGCCGAGATCGACTTCGTCGAGAACCCGCGCAACGAGGCGGAGGCGAACGACCTGTTCGTCGAGAACCGGCAGCTGCTCGACCTCGGCCTGCACCCGATCACGCTCGAGGATCAGCTGATGCTGGAGGTGTCGGAGATCGCCCAGCGCTTCGCGCATCGCTGTGACCTCGACAAGATCCCCTGCCGGTCGACGTGGACCCGGCAGCACGCGGTCGCGCAGGCCGCGCGGCTGGCGCACGCCGAGGAGGCAGCGCAGAACGACGGGGACGGGGCGACGGTCAGCGCGGGCCGGTCGGCTGGGCGCGCACCGAGTGGCGCCTAGCACCGGCGACAGCCGCAGCTCCGCGGCGCGGACCGTTCCGCACGGCGAGACGGGTCCGGCCCGCGAGGGTTCGGCCATGGGTGCGACGCAGCTGCGGCCGTACGTGGCGCAGGTGCGCGACGACGCGGTTCGGGCGTTCGACGAGCGCTATCCGGGGCTGCGGTTCGCTCGCGCCGTCGTCGTCATCGCCGCGTACGACGAGGAGGGCGCCATCGGGGGCGTGCTGGACGAGGTGCCGCGGGAGGCCTGCGGCATCACGCTCGACACGCTCGTCGTCGACGATGGCAGCAGCGACGCCACGACCGCGGTCTCCCTGGCTCGCAACGTCCACGTGGCGACGCTCGAGAAGAACTGCGGGCACGGCGTCGCTCTGCGGCTCGGCTACGAGCTGGCGCGCGAGCACGGCGCCGAGTTCATCGTCACGATGGATGCGGACGGCGAATGGGATCCCGCCGACATCCCCGGTGTGCTGCAGCCGCTGGTGGACGGCGAGGCCGACTTCGTGGTCGGGTCGCGGGTGCTCGGCTCCGACAGCGCGGATGATCGCGTCCGCCAGGCCGGCGTGCGCGTGTTCGCGGTGCTCGTGCGTCTCCTGACAGGCGTCAGGGTGACGGACACGTCGAGCGCGGTTCGCGCCATACGCGCGGAGATCACGGCGAAGGTCCGCCAGGACCAGGTGCAGTACCAGACCTCGGAGCTGCTGATCGGGGCGATCGCACGGGGCTACCGTGTCACGGAACGGCCGGTCTCGCACCGCACGAGGACGGCGGGGCAAAGCAAGAAGGGAGCAAGCCTGCTGTACGGCGCTCGATACGCGCAGGTCATCGTCAGGACCTGGTGGCGCGAACGCCGCGCGCGTGGGTGACCGGGTGGACACGGGGTCGAACACGTTCTCGGCCGGCGGCGTAGCCGGCGCGATCCGCCTCGCCCTGGCCCGGCTGATGCCGTGGATGGCGCGGCTTCGGCTGGTCGCCTTCGTCGCGGCGATCGGGATCGTCGCGGTGATGACCTATCGCGCCCGCAACTCCGTCAACCTGGACGAGATCGAGCTGTGGTGGATGGCACCGGCGGTTCCCGCGGCGATGCTGTGGTGGGTCCTGCTCGCGCGCGGCTGGTCGCTGCTCGTGACCGGGAGTTCGCGCCGCGGCGATGTCGCCCACTGGTGCCGGACGCAGGCGATCCGGTACCTGCCGGGCGGGATCTGGGCACCGGTCTCGCGCGCCACCCTGCTGCCCGGCACGGTGCCCGACAAGCTGACCACGGTCGCGGCCGAGAACCTGATCGCCCTGTGTGCCGCGGCGGCGATCGGCGGCATCGCCCTCGCCGCGAACGGCGACCTGGTGTGGCTGCCGCTGGCGCTGGCTCCGCTCGTGCCGCCGATCGCAACGCGACTGACCGGCGGCCGGACGCGCGTCACGACGGCGCGAGCGATCCACGTGTCGTGGAACGACACGATCGCGTTCCTCTCCTACACGGCGGCCGCCGTGCTGGTGCAGCGTGCCGTGTCGGGCGAGACCCATGTGCTGGTGGTGGTCGGCGCCGCCGCGCTGGCGTGGGCCGCGGGCCTGGTCGTGGTGATCGCTCCCGGCGGCCTGGGGATCCGCGAGGTGAGCTACGTCGCGCTCCTCGCCGGGACGTTCCCGTCCGCGCAGGCGACGACAGCGGGAGTCGGGCTGCGCGCCGTCACCGTCCTGGCCGAGCTGATCTGTCTGGTGCTCCTCGGGCGGCCCGACCGCGACCTCACCTAGATGACCGGTCGACATCGCCGCGCAGCGGGGACGCCATGACGGCCGTCATCGACGCCACCGACTCGCCGCGCGCGGCACGGCTCGGCCGGGTCGCCGCACTGTTCGCCACCGGGCCGCGGGAGGCCGTCGCGGTCGCACTGCTGATGGCACTGGTGCTCGTCGCAGCGTTCCCGAGGGTGGTCGCCGGCCACGCGACGTTCGCGCCCGGTGCCCAGATCGGAACCGAGAGCGGCGTCGCCCAACGCGACTACCCGTACCCAATTCCGAGCCGCGCCGTGGTCAACGACGGCGGCGCGTTCGCCTGGCAGTTCGAGCCCTGGGCGATCTTCACGCATGACGCGTACGCCGACGGCCACGTGCCGCTCTGGGATCCGTACTCGGCTCTGGGAAAGCCGTTCGCCGGAAACCTCCAGAGCGCGCCGTTCTCACCGCTGTACGCACCCGTGTTCCTGCACCCGGGCCAGCGCGTCTGGGACTTCGTGTTCCTGCTGCGATTGTGGCTGGGCGGGCTCGGGTGCTACGCCCTGCTCCGGGCGCTGGGGAGCCGCCCACCGGTCGCGCTGGGCCCGGCGGTGGCGTACATGCTCGCCACGACGTTCGTCCTGTGGACGTCGTCGGTCTCGATGAACGTGGAGCCGCTCGCACCGTGGCTGCTCCTGGCGCTGCTGCTCGGGCTGCGCCGCCCGACCGCGCCCCGCTTCGCGCTCCTGGCCGTCGTCGTGGCAGCGATCCTGGTGGGCGGACAGCCGGAGGTTGCAATCGTGCTGGGATGGGTCGGCGCCGTGTGGGCGGTCGCCTTCTGGGTGCGGGGCCCACGCCGGGCACGGCCCCTGATCGAGGTTGCGGGGGCGGCTGCCTGCGGCGCGCTGATCGCGTCGCCGCAGCTGCTCCTGGCACTCGAATACGTGCCGATCGCGGCGAAGGGCCACTACGAGGGGCTGGGGAACAACCTGTACCCGATCCGGACAGGCGGAGTGATGGTGCTCGGCGACTTCGCGGCCAAGCACCAGGCGGCGATCGGCATCGTGCTGTCGTCCCTGGCGCTCGCGGCCCTGGCGGCGCGCCGGCGGCTGCTGCCCGGCACGCTGGTGCTGCTGGCCGTCTCGGCGGTGTGGGTGCCCCGGGCCTTCGACGTACCGCTCGTCTCCTCACTGATGAGGCACCTGCCGGGCATCGGCACGATCAACGCGAGGCGGTACGGCGAGCTGCTCCCCGTGCTCTGTGCGGCGCTGCTCGCCACAGCCGTGATCGAGGCAGCGGCGCGCCGGGTGCGCGCGGTCGCCGTCGTGCCGGCCACGTTCGCCGGCGTCACGCTCGTCGCCTGGGCGCTCGGGGCAGGATCGCGCACCGACATGGCATGGGCCACCGTGCTGGCGGCGCTGGTCGCCGCCACGTTGTTCCTGACGGCGTACCGGCCGATACTCGCGCCGCTGATCGTGGTCGTGGTCTTCGTCCAGTTCCTGGGGCTCGCGCCGCGTACCTACGCCCGGCCGAACAACACCCAGCGCGTGCAGCCGTTCATGCGGTACCTGCAGTCGCACCTGAAACCGGGCGAACGCGCGGCCGGCGGATTCGGTCTGGTCGAGCCGGAGTGGGCGGGCGCATTCGGCGTCGCGGATCCCAACTCCCGCGACGCGCTGTACCCCGGCCGCTGGTCCTGGTACATGAAGCACCTGGTGGGGCATCTGCGGCTCGGGCCCGAGCAGCTCGCGTCGCCGTTCCTCGACGCGCTGGCCGTCCGCTACGTGGTGACGCCCCGGGGCGCAGCGATGCCGCCGAAGTACACCCGGGTGATGGTCGACCGCGACGGGCGACGCCTGGCGGTGTGGGAGAACACGCAGGCGTTTCCGGGCGCATGGCTGGCGAAGGGAGTGGTCGCAGCCCGGACGAGGCGCGGCGCCGAGCTGCGACTGAAGGCGTCGAACGGCGACCTGCGGCAGCTGACCGTGATCGAGGATCCGACGCCGGATATGGCACGTGCGACCGGCACGGGGACTGCGCGCGTGACGTCGTACTCGTTCGACGAATCGACCATCGACGTGGACGTCACCGGAGGCAGCGGCGTGCTGGTGGTGCCGCAGCAGTTCTTCCCGGGCTGGAAGGCGAGCGTCGACGGCAGCTCCACGCCCATCCGAGCCGCGAACTCGACCATGCGCGCGGTCTCGGTGCCGTCCGGCCGGCACACGGTCACATTCACGTATGCGCCGGCGCGATGGCGCTACGGCCTGCTCCTGGCGGCGCTCGGGATTCTCGCGATCGCCGCCAGGTGCCTTGGGCCCGTCATCCGGCGCCGCTGGGGTGGCGGGAGGCCGGCGACCGGCGCCGCGGTGGTACTGTGACCGTCGTCACGCTTCACTGCACGACTTCTTGGGGGACATCGTGCCAACCGATCCGCGCGGCCGCGCAGCCGCGCTCGACCCTGCCGACCCCGGCTTCTGGGCGCTGCCCGAGCGGGAGCGGCTCACCGCCTTTGCCCAGCTCCGGTCGCTGGACGGGCCTGCCTACCTGAGCAGCGGCTCGAGCGGCTTCTACGCGCTGGTCAAGCACGCCGACGTCGTCGCGGCCAGCCGGCAGCCCGAGCTGTTCCTCAGCGGGCCGGGCGTGACCACCCCGGAGCCCGCCCGGTGGGCGCGCGTGCTCTTCGGGGACTCAATGGTCAACATGGACGATCCCCGGCACGCCGCTCTTCGCCGGATCGTGGCCAGGGCGTTCTGCCCGCGCCTGATCGCCAAGATCGAGGACGACATGCGCGGCGTCGCGACCGAGATCGTCGACGACGTGCTGGCCCGGCGGCCGGAGGACTTCGTGTCGTCGGTCGCGGCGCAGATGCCCTACCGCGTGATCTGCCGGATGATGGGCATCCCGGCGGCGGAGCAGGCGCGGATCCTCTCGATCATCGACCAGGCCACGGGCGAGGTCGGCGTGGCGCGTCGCCGGATCCGGCTGCCCGGCCGGGGCCTGCGTGCGCTCGTGGAGCTGCACCGGGTGATCGGCAGGATCGGCCGGGAGCGCCGGCGCGACCCGGCCGACGACCTCATCTCCGCGCTGGTCACCGCCGACGTGGACGGCTCCCGGCTGAACTCCCGGGAGCTGGGCGCGTTCTTCTCGCTGCTGCTGGTGGCCGGAGTGGAGACGACCCGCAACGCGATCGCGCACGGCCTCGCCCTGCTGACCGACAACCCGCAACAGCGCAGCCTGCTCCTCTCGGACCTGGACGGGCAGATGGCCGGCGCCGTGGAGGAGATCGTCCGGCACAGCTCCCCGATCATCCAGTTTCGCCGGACGCTCGCCCGGGAGCACCGGATCGGCGACCGCACGCTGGCCGCCGGGGACAAGGTGGTGCTGTTCTACGTCTCGGCGAACCGGGACGAGACCGTTTTCCCCGATCCGGACGCGTTTGACATCACCCGCTCGCCGAACCCGCACGTGGGGTTCGGCGGCGGCGGCCCGCACTTCTGCCTCGGCGCCCAGCTGGCCCGGCGCGAGCTCGACCTGCTGTTCCGGGAGCTGTACGGCCGGCTACCGGGCCTGCGGGCGGTCGGGCCGCCGGAGCTCGTGCCGTCCTCGTTCGACAATCGGGTACGCCGGCTGCCGTTCGCCTTCGACCGCGTTCCGGCCAGGCGGGCGGTTCGCACCGGCACGGCTGTACGCACCGCCTGACCAGGCCACGCGCGCCGGCGTCCCGGCGGTCCTGGCCTCCAGGAGGCCGGTAATCGACCGAGAGCTTCGCTGCCGAGTCGATCTCCTCCGGCGTGAGCAGCACGACCACCTCCGACGTCGCCGCGCCGGCGGCGTTGACGGCGATCGACGCCGCCGCGGCGCGCTGGTTGTCGGGGAGGTCGAGGACGACGTAGGCATCGGTGTCGCCGAATGCGAAGTAGAAGCTCTCGAGGCTCCCTCCGAGCCCCTCGGCCATCCTCGCCACGGCGTCTCGCCGGCTGGTTCCACCGGCGCTCTGCACACCTTTCGCGCCCTCAGCGGAATACGACGCCTTTACCAGGAACTTCGCCATCGTCCTCTCCTTCGTCGTGGCCTGAGCAGGACCGTCTCACACCGGCGGTCGGAAGGCAACGACGGACCTGAGCACAAGAAAAGCGGCTGAAGGGACTCGAACCCTCGACCTTCTGCATGGCAAGCAGACGCTCTAGCCAACTGAGCTACAGCCGCAACGGCTCGGCAAGTATATCCCTCGCCTGCGGCCGGCCGGTCAGGCGCGGTCGATCTTCTCGCGCTGCTTGACGTCGAACTTCTGGAGCAGCGTCAGCAGCCGGGCGACGTGCTCCTTCTTGTCGTCGGCGATCCGCTGGGCCGCCTCCTTCGCCTCTTCGTCCGACAGCGAGAAGGCCTGCTCCTCGTAGCGGTTGATCGCGAGCAGCTCGTCGGCCAGGTTCTCCCTGAGCGTCTGCAGGTCGGCGGTCAGCTCGGTCAGTCGCACGGTGCTCCTTCGGTCGCGAGTGTCGCGATGACTCTACTCGCCGCGCACCGCGAGCACCCGGAGCAGCTCGTCCACGCGGGCATCCACCGTCTCGAGCACCGCGGGAGTTTGCGCCGCCTCGTCCAGCAGCCCGTGCTCCGTGACCACGGTGACGAAGTGCGCCCGGGCGGGGATGTCGCCTCGCGACGCCAGCTTCTGCGCCGCCGCGACGCCCGCGGCGGCGCCCAGCTCGGCCCAGATGCCCTCGCTCTCCCCGAGCACGATGCGCGCCGCCTCCAGCTCGGCGTCCGTCACCCGCACCACCAGGCCCTCGGACTCGACGACGGCCTGCAGCGTCTGCACCGTCCCGGTGATGCCGGCCAGCGAGCGTGCCAGGCTGCTCACCTCGCCGCTCGGCGCCACCCAGTCGCGGCCGCCTGCAAGCGAGCTCGCCACCGCGCCGCCCACCTCGACCGCCACCATCCGCGGGGTCGCGTCGACGGCGCCCCAGTCGGCGAGGTCGCGAAACCCGCGCCAGATCCCCTGGATGCCGTCGCCGAGCGCGGCCGGCACGGCGACCAGGTCGGGCACCGTCCATCGCAGCTGCTCCGCGATCTCGAACGCAATCGTCCGGTACCCCTCGATCGCGATCGGGTCGCTGCCGATCGGCGGGCGGGTGCGGTTCGAGACCGCGCGCCATCCGAGCTGGCGCTCCGCGTCGCCCAGCAGGCCCCAGCGCGCCTCCGAGCCGGTCACCCCGACGGCGCGCCCGCCGACCCACTCGATCGCGTCGAGCACCCGCCCGCCCTCCTCGAGGGCGGCGTCGACGAGTGCCACCGAGCGCATCCCGGCCCGTGCCGCGTATGCCGCCATCGACATGGCCATCGCCTCGCCGCCGGCCGACCCCACCGTCACGTCGGCGCCGAGGTGTTGGGACACTGCGAGCGCGGCGAAGCGGTCGCGCCACGACCCCGTCGGGTTGCGTCGCTCGTCCTTCACGAAAAGGCGGCGGAGCCCGAGCTCGCGTCCGAGGGCGCCCACCGACACCAGCGGCGTCGAGCCCTCGCCCAGCGACACCAGCCGCTCGCGAGGGACGGGCAGCTGCGCCGCATACCGGTGCAGCCCATCCCCCGACAGCTTGCCCGGCTTGATGCCCTGCATCCGAGCGTAGACCGGGGCGACGTTGCTGGGACAGTCCTCCGCCGAGCACGACGGACAGCCGCCTGGCATCTGCACAACCGGGTACCGCCGCCTGCAGCGCAAACATTCGAGGGCGGTCGGAGCGGCCACGTCCTGAGCATATCCGCTTGACGGCGGGCGCCCGCTCCCTGTCTACTACAGGAATGATCTACTGCGTGATACCGCGGGAGCTCGAGGACGAGCTGCTCGAGCGGATGACCGAGTACTACCGTGAGAACCCAGAGGTCGAGGTCATCCTCGACCGCCGCGACGGCGCGGCGAACGACCGCCGCCGCGGCGAGACCGCCGCCACGGACAACCGCCGCGTCACCCGTGACAGGCGCCGGCCGCGGGCGACCGGGACGTTCCCTCGGGTCGACGGCCCGGCCTGACCCTCCCGCTCAGGACGCGAGGGCGACGGTGCCGTCCGGCTCCGCCTGCGCGTTCCACTCGCAGAAGCGGCCGTCGAGCTCGTCTAGCTCCTCGCCCCGGCGCTGGAGCGTGACGGTCTGGGCACCGAGCATGTCGACGCGGTACTGGTACCACGACAGGTCCCACGCCACCGTCACGACGACCTCGCGGTGACTGCGCCGAACGACGCTCACCCTCGGGTCGCCGAGCGTGCGCGCGATCCCGGACACGGTGCGCGGATGCGTGCTCTCGTTGAACAGCTCGAGGCCGGCCTCGACGGCGTCCTCCGGGTCATCCGGGAGCAGCTCGGGATCGAACGGCTCGGGTGCGGTCACCTGCCGCTTGCGCGGCTTCAGCAGCGCACGCAGGCCCCGCTCCCTGCGCTCCCCGAGGCGCACCGGGAGCGTGGGCGCACCCTCGCGGGTCCAGCCGCGCGCGTCCGCCTGGTCGACGCAGAGCTCACAGACCTGCGCATCCTCGGCGCCGATCCTGCGGAAGCTGACGAGGCGCTCGCCGAGCAACACGGTCCGTCCGCAGACGTCGCAGCGCGTATCGGTGTCTTGTCGGCGGATCTCGATCATTGAACCACGGGTGGCCGCGGTGCCGCGCGACCGGCGCTGAGTCTAGCCCACCCTCGCGGGGATTGCTGCGAGTTTGCGGGCATTTTGTTGCAGCGCCGTGGTCCTGCGATCCCACGACGCGGCGGACTGGTAAGGTTCCGGCGCTCGGCGCGGGCCTGGGGGACGGCCCGCCTGCTTCTTGGAGGACTATGCCGACTGACCACCAGCGGATGCATCCTTGGGCCTGCGCGATGCTTGTGCTCCTCGCGGCGCTGGCGCTCGCGGCACCCGCGGGTGCAGCCCGCTCCCCGCTGGCATCGCAGCGCAGCCAGGCGGCACGCGTCATGGCGCAGCTCGACCGGCTGCAGGCCAAGCGCGACGCGGCGGCGCAGCGCGAGGGCGCCGCGCGGCTGCGGCTGTCCCTGGCGCGCACCGCGGTGCGGGACGCGCGCATCCAGGTGTCGTCGGCGACAGCCAGCCTGGCCACGGCGCGGGAGGCGCTGGCCCGCACGCTCGTCGCGAGCTACAAGAACGAGGGCGGCGATCCCGTCGCCTACGTGCTCGCCGCGGGCTCGTTCTCCGACCTCGTCTCCCGCATGGACACGATCCGCCGTGTCGCGTCGGCGGACCACGACCTGATCGGCCAGATCATCCGGGCGCAGCAGCGGCTGCAGGAGCGCGAGCGCCGGCTCCAGACCGAGGCGACGGCCGCCGCGGCGGCTGCGCACGAGGCGACGGCCGCGCGCACGCAGCTTGACGGCGCAGTTGCTCGCACGAGCGCGGTACTGGGCGCGCTGGATGCGCGGATCCGCGCTCAGCTCGCGACGGAGCGAACCCGGCGAACGGCACTCGCCAGGCAGCACGACGCAACCTCCGGCTCCGGAGGCGGCGGGGACTCGGGCGGGTCGAGCAGGGTCTTCTACGGCGACTCCACCTGGTATGGCCCCGGCTTCGCCGGCCATCGCACCGCGGACGGCGAGATCTTCGACCCCTCCAAGCTGACCGCCGCGAGCCCCTGGCTGCCGTTCAACACGGAGTTGAAGGTGACCAACCTCGCGACCGGGCTGAGCGTGCAGGTGCGCGTCAACGACCGCGGCCCGTTCGGGCGGGGCGTGCTCGACCTCTCCGCCCACGCCGCACACGTGGTCGGGCTGAGCGGCTGGCAGCGCGTGCGGATCCAGATCCTGCCGGGCGCGGCCCGGCCGGCGATCATGCCTTGACCATCTCCCGGTTCCGCTGCGCCGCGGCGATCACTGCCTGTGCCGCGTGGGCCGGCACCTCCTCGTAGCGCAGGAACTGCATCGCGTAGTCCCCACGGCCGCCGGTCATCGATGTGAGATCCGGCGCGTAGCCCAGCACCTCGGCCATCGGCACCTCGACGTGGACGATCGTCGCACCCGGGCCGGGGTCCATCCCCAGCACGCGCCCGCGTCGGCTGCTCATGTCGCCGATCACGTCGCCGACGTTCTCGTCGGGAACGGTGATGTCGAGCCGCATGATCGGCTCGAGCAGCACCGGATCCGCGTCGGAGACCGCCTGCTTGAACGCGAGTGACCCGGCGATCTTGAACGCCATCTCGGACGAGTCGACGTTGTGGTACGACCCGTCGACCAGCCGCACCCGGACGCCGACGACCGGCGCACCCACCAGCTCGCCCTTCTGCATCGCCTCCTGGATGCCCTTGTCGACTGCCGGGCGGAATCCCTGCGGGATGACGCCGCCGACGATCTTGTCGACGAACTCGTAGCCGTCGTGGCCGTCCAGGGGCTCGATCTCGATGTGGCAGTCGCCGAACTGGCCGCGGCCGCCCGTCTGCTTCTTGTGGCGGCCATGCGCACGCGCGGCCTTGCGGATCGTCTCGCGATACGGGACGCGCGGCGGGTGCAGCTCGACGTCGACGCCGAACCGGCGCTGCATGCGGTCGAGCACCGTCTCCACGTGCATCTGGGACAGGCCGCCGACGATGGTCTCGCCCGTCTCCTCGTCCCGGTGGACGTCAAGGGACGGATCCTCCTCCTGAAGGCGGCGCAGCGATGCGTGCACCTTGTCCTCGTCGCCCTTGCTTTTCGCCTCGATGGCGAACGAGACGACGGGCGCGGGCAGCGCGATCGGCTCGACCGGCGCGGGCGCGTCCACATTGGCAAGCACGTCGCCGGTGTTGGTCTCCTTCAGCTTCGCGACGGCGCCGATCATGCCGGGCCCGAGCTCGTCGACGGGCGTGTGATCCTTGCCCTGGACGAGCAGCAGCTGGCCGATCCGCTCCTTGCCGTGGGTGCGGCTGTTGACGAGCTGCGTGTCGCCGGTCGCGGTGCCCGCGAACATGCGCAGCATGCTGATCTTGCCGCTGTAGGGGTCGGCGATGGTCTTGAAGACGTATGCCAGCGTGCTGGCTCCCCCACTCTCGGGCACGTTGCGCGCGCGGGCGGGGGACGGCAGCCCCTCGACGATCAGGTCGAGCAGGCCGTGCGAGCCGATGTTCCGGGTGGCGGCGCCGCACCCGACGGGGAACACCTGGCCGTCGGTGACGAGCTGCTTGAGCGCCTGGGCCATCTCCTCCCGCGAGATCTCGTCGCCCTCGAGGTAGCGCTCCATCAGGTCGTCGGAGGTCTCCGCGACGACGTCCATCAGCTTGTCGTGGTACTCCTCCGCGAGCGCCTGCATGTCGTCGGGGATCGGCACCGACTCGTCGTGGCCGGACGCGTCGTCGCCGTGCAGGTAGGCGACCATGTGCACGAGGTCGACGACGCCGTGGAAGTCGCCCTCGCTCCCGATCGGGATCTCGACGGCCACGCACGTGTCGCTCAGCCGCTCGCGGAGCTGCTCCAGGGCGACGAAGAAGTCCGCGCGCTCGCGATCGAGCAGGTTGATCAGCACGAGGCGCGAGATGCCGAGCTCGTCGCAGCGCCGCCAGACCCGCTCGGTGCCGACCTCGACGCCGAGCACGCCGGACACCGTGACGATCGCGCCCTCCACCACACGCAGCGCGGACAGGACGTCGGCCTGGAAGCTGGGCTCTCCGGGGGTGTCGATCAGGTTGATCGTGCGCCCCTCCCACTCCAGGTGCGTGACGGCGGCGGAGATGGTCATGCCGCGCTTGCGCTCGTCCTCGTCGTAGTCGGCGACGGTCGACTTCTCGGCCACCGAGCCCAGACGGGTGATCGTGCCGGACTCGTAGAGCAGAGCCTCCACCAGCGAGGTCTTCCCTGTGCCACGGTGGCCGACCACCGCGACGTTGCGGATCTTTCCGGGCTCCTTGTGTGGCATGAGCAGGGCCTTTCCGACGAGAGACGATGGAGGCGTCCACCTTACTCGCCGATCCGCGTGGCTGGCAATGCCGAGCGACGCCCGCGTCACACCCGCGCATCGAGGGCAACGACTCCGCAACGAACGCCTGCGTGAAAAAAACGTGCCCGGCACCTTTTTCTCACCGGCCACCGCACCGCCGTCACATCACACCCGCGTAGCGGACGGCAACGATGCTGCAACGATCGCATGCGTGGAAAAAACGTGCCCGGCACCTTTTTTTCACCGGCAGCTGGCTCTCCGGGCGCCTTCGCCCGTGTCCGCTACCGCGCCGGGCGCTCGAGCGACGCGCGCTCGAGGCTCCCCTGCAGCTTGGCCTTCAGCCGCAGGATCGCCTTCGTGTGGAGCTGTGAGACGCGGGACTCCGTCACGCCCAGCACCTCGCCGATCTCTCGCAGCGTCAGCTCCTCGTAGTAGTAGAGCGTGATCACGGTGCGCTCGCGCTCCGGCAGCTTGCCGATCGCCGAGGCAAGCGCCTCGCGCACCTCGGTGCGCGTCATCTCGAGGGACGGGTCGTCCGCGTGGGGATCCTGCAGCGTGTCGATCAGCGAGACGGTGTCGCCGCCCGAGCTCGAGATCGTCCACAGCTCGTCGAGAGCCGCGACCGACGACCGCGAGATCTGGGTGAGGCTGTCCTGGAACTCCTCCTCGCTGATCCCGAGCGCCTTCGCGATCTCGTCGTCCGACGGCGGCCGATGGTGCTTGTTCTCGAGCTCGGCGATCGCCCGCTCGATCTCGCGGGCGCGGCTGCGCACCGAGCGCGGCACCCAGTCCATCGAGCGCAGCTCGTCGATGATCGCACCCTTGATCCGGCTGATCGCATACGTCTCGAACTTGATGTCACGCCCCGGGTCGTACCGTTCGATGGCGTTCATCAGGCCGAGCAGCCCATACGAGACCAGGTCGCCCTCCTCGACGTGCGCGGGCAAACCGGTTCCGAGGCGCCCGGCCACGTACTTCACGAGCGGCGCGTACGTGAGGATCAGCCGCTCGCGCAGATGGGGATCCGGATTCTGCTTGTACTGCAGCCAGATCTGAAGTGCGTCGCTGTCGCTCATCGGGCTCTCGGGTGTGCGTGGGCGTGGGCCGACTTGAGATGACGCACGCTCACGTGGGTGTATACCTGGGTCGTGGCCACCGATGCGTGGCCGAGCAGTTCCTGGATGCTCAAGAGATCGGCGCCCCCTTCCAGCAGATGAGTGGCAAAGGAGTGTCGAAGCGCGTGTGGCGACCGGGAGGGTAGCCCTTCGCGCCGCAGAGCGGACGCCAGCGACCGCCGCACGTCCGACGGATGCAGCGGCCGTCCACGCACGCTGACGAACATGTGGTCGCCCACCGTGGCACCGGCCAGGTGCGGCCGGCCCTCCCGCAGATACCGCTCGAGCGCCTGGTGTGCGGCTCCGCCCAGCGGCACGACCCGCTGCTTCCCGCCCTTGCCGGTGACCCGGACGCGATCCCCCTCGAGGTCGACATCGCGGCGTCGCAGCGCGCATGCCTCGGAGGCGCGCAGGCCGCAGCCGTAGAGCAGCTCGACCAGCGCCCGGTCGCGGAGCCCGCGCGGCTCCGTCGGAGCCGGCGCCTCGTCGAGCAGCCGCTCGAGCTCCGTACCGCTCAGCGTCGCCGGCAGCGTGCGCGGCTGCTTGGGGCCAGGCACGACCGCGGCCGGGTCGCGCGGCACGCGATCGCGCGCGAACAGCCAGGCGAACGCGCTGCGCATCGCCGAGAGCTTGCGTGCGGTCGTCGCCGGCGCGTACCGCATCGTCCCCAGAAACGCTGCGTACCGGCGCAGGAGCGGCGTGTCGGCCTGCTCGATTTGCGTCCCGGTGGCAGACAGCCAGCGGTCGAACTGCCGGAGATCCGTCCGGTAGGCGCGGAGCGTCGCCGGGGACGCGCCGGAGGCGCGGAGGTGGTCGAGGTAGGACTCGAAGTGCGGCGGCAGGGCTGCTTCGGTCATCGTGGTGAGTTCGGCTCCGCCGCCGGATTTCCCTGCCGTCACGGCACCAGATCGCGCCGTGCGAGGTCCGCCATCCAGACGGCGATCGCGAAGGCGGCCACCGCGATCACCCAGACGCCGGCGCGTGCGGCCGCAAACGCCATCCCGGCCAGCCCCAGCGCGAGCGCCCCGAACAGGACTCCCCGGGACTTCACGGTAGAAGCGTACCGGGTATCCTCGACGCGTCGATCGAGGAGTGCCCGGTGACGCAGAGCCCTTCCTGTGCCAACCCCGTCGCCACACGCCGTCCGCCGCGGGACGCGTGAAGGGCGCCGCAGCCATGATCGCGGTCGTCGCCGGCCTCGTGCTGCTTCCGGCCGTGACGTTCGCAGTCGCGAAGTCGCGGCCGCACCGGGCTCCGCCGCCCGCGCCGCACGTCCGCCCGCACCCGCAGCAGACCGCTCCGGCGCTCTCGATCTGACGGGTCTCAGTCGACTGCGGCGCTCGCACGCCGCGCACGCTTGACCTGCGCCAGCTCCGCGGCGGCCGCCGCCACCAGCCCGGCCGGGTCGTCGCCCGACGCCGCGGCGATGCCGAACGACGCCGCGATCCCGAGCGAATGCGCATCTGCAAACTGCGCCCTGATCCGCTCGACCAGCACCGCGGCGGCCTCCACGCCGGCACCGGGAAGCAGCAGCGCGAACTCGTCGCCGCCGGTGCGGTAGACACCGTCGATCGAACGCGTCCAACGCCGCAGCACGGCGGCGGCGGTGCGCAGGACGCCGTCGCCGACCGGACGGCCATGCCCCTCGTTCACCGCCGCGAAGCCGTCGAGGTCGAGCAGGACGAGTGTCAGGTCGCCTCCGTCGCGGCTCCGGCGGGCGCACTCCAGCTCGAGCCGGTCGTCGAAGGCCCGGCGGTTGCCGATACCGGTGAGCGGGTCCTCGGAGCTCAGGCGCACGGTCGCGGCCCGCGGCTCCGCGGGGCCGAGATACGCCGACACGATGCCCGCGAGCAGGCCGAGCGCGTCTTCGTCCTCGGCGCCGAAGGCGCGCGGTTGCGCGGAACAGACGGTGAGCACGCCGACGGGATCGCCCGCGTGGATCAGCGGCGCGCAGAGCATCGAGGCGGCGCCGAATGGCGCAGCCGCCCCGCCCTCGATGCGGTCGTCGGCCGTCGTGTCATCAGAGCGCATCGGGCGGCGCTCCCGCAGGCAGCTGCCCGACAGGCTCGACGCCGCCGGGAAGCCCGTACCCACGAAGGGCGCCGCGGTTCCCACCGCATGCGCGCAGACCGTGCCGTCGCCGTCGACCAGCTCGACCATGACCCCCTCGGCGCCCGTGACCTCGCGAGCGCGCTCGGCGAGGACCGCCATGACCACATCGGGCTCGAGCCGCGCCGCTGCGATCTCGGTCTGGGCGTGCACGATCGCACGCAGTCGCTGCTCGTGGGTCATGCCTGTCACATCGGCCGCGGTTCCGTGGTGCTTGAGCAGGCCGCGCTCAGCCGGCGCCGTGCCCGCCGCCGCCCTTGGCCGGTGGCGACCCGGACGAGTGCGAGGCACCGCCTCCGCCCGATCCATGTTCGGCCGGCGGATGCACGGGATGGCTCGGATGTACCGGAGGCTGACCGGCGTGGGACGCGCCCGGATCGGCCGGCGGCGTTCCCTGCCCGTGGGACCGAACGGGCGGCCCCGCCGGCGTGTGGTGGGCACGAGATCGACCCGTGCCCCGTCCACCGCCGGTCTGACCGGCACGAACGCGCACGCCACCGGCATGCCCATGTGCGGCGCGGTCGTGACCGCGCCGCGACACGGTCGCGGGGGGCTCGGTCCCGTCCCGCACGGGCGCGACCGGACGGTCGGGCCGCACGCCGGGGCCGGATGGAACCTGGACGCCGACCGCCGAGAACATCTGGCTCGCAACCTGCTGTGCGGGCCCGGGAAGGACGCCCGCGAAGGCGGCGCCCGATGTTGCGGCGAATGCCCCGGCGACGGCCACGGCCAGGCGCAGCGACCTGCCGCCCGGGAACGCGGACACCGCAAGCCGGAGCGCCGGCCGAGTGCGCTCCTGGCGGGCGTGCATGCGGCCGATGACGGCTGCGACGGCTTCATCCTGCGCGGCCAGCTCGGCCTCGAGCCGCGGCTGTGCCAGCGCGATCAGCACCGAGTCGACGGCGGCGTGCTCGTCCTCCGTGAGACCGCCATC
>DASWRM010000051.1 GCA_036403155.1 Gaiellales bacterium
GATCTCGAGCGGACCGGGCTGACGTCGTGGGAGTTCGGCACCCTGCCCGCCACGGTGGACGTGCAGCGTGGCAGGCACGTGGTCACCGCGTTCGTGGCGCTGGTCGACGAGGGGGAGACCGTCGGCGTGCGCGTGGTTCCCACGCGGGCCGAGGCGAGCCGGCTGACCTGGCGCGGTGTCCGCCGGCTGCTGGTCCTGGCCGCCGGCTCCCCGGCCCGGCAGATCGTCAAGGCGATGTCGCCGCGCACCCGGCTGGCGCTGCAGTTCAACCCCGACGGCGAGATCGCCGACCTCGTCACCGACTGCGTCGACGCGGCGGCCGACGAGCTGATCGCGGCCGCCGGCGGTCCGCCGCGCGACGAGGCCGCCTTCGCGGCGCTGGTCGCGACCGCGCGCGCCGAGCTGCACCGGCTCACCTACGACACCGTGCAGAAGGTGGAGGCGGTGCTCACCGAGGCACGCGAGGTCGCGGTGGCCATCGGGGCCGCACCGGGACGGCGGGTTCCCAATGCCGCGATCGCGGACCTGCGCCGGCAGATGGGCGGCCTGCTGCACCGGGGCTTCGTCGCCGCCACGGGCCGACGCCGGCTGCCGGACGTCGTCCGTTACCTCCGGGCGATGGCGCACCGGTTGGAGAAGCTGCCCGCCAACGCCGTCCGCGACGAGCTGTGGATGCGCCAGATCGCCGCCGTGGCCGCCGAGTACGAGCAGCTACGGGCGCAGGTGCCGGCCACCGGCGCGCCGGACGACCCGGTCACCCGCATCCGGTGGATGGTCGAGGAGCTGCGGGTCGGACTGTTCGCCCAGGTCATCGGTACGCCGCGACCGGTGTCGGAGCAGCGGGTCTACAAGGCGATCGACCAGCTGAGCGCCTAGCGCTCTTCCTTCAGCAGGGTCGAGATGCGCTGCCGGGTGACGCCGAACATCGCCGCGATCCGGTTGATGCTCACGTTCTCTCCCTGCAGGGCCAACGCCTGCTCGCGTCGCCAGGCCGATCCCGCACGGGCGAGGGACGCGAGCACCGTGCTGATGCGCTCGACGACGAGGGGCCGCGCCTCCCCCGAGACGATCTCGGTCCAGCTGCGCCCGGAGCGGCGCTGGGCCAGTAGCTCCTCGGCGCGTTCCCGGGCCTGCGCGAGCTGCTCGATGCAGTGGTCGAGCTCGGCGACGAGGTCCTGGAGTGCGGCCTCCGCCTTCATGACCACCCTCCGTCCCCGCTGTTGTATTCGGTTGCACGCTACCGGATTGAAACGGCTGTTGCATGCAACGGTTGCTGCATGCAACAGCGGTTGCATGCGACTGCGGAAGGTGATTGATTGTGTGAAACGGGGTTCGTCAGCGCTGCCGCTCCGGACGATCGAGCGACTACGAGAACGGAATTTCCCGGATGTCCACGCGCAGCGCCAGCATCGACCTCCCGCCGACGGCGGGGAGCGTCACCGCGGCCCGGCGGCTGGTGCGGGAGCTGCTCGCCGTCTGGAGCGTTCCCCACGACCACGAGGACGCCGAACTGCTCGTCACCGAACTGGTGGCCAACGTCGTCGACCATGTGCGCGGCGAGGCAGACCTCACCCTCGAGCTGTCGGTGTCCGACACGTGGCTGCGCATCGCAGTCGTGGACGGGTCGTCCATCCGGCCCGTCGTCCAGGAGCTGTCGCACGAACGCCCCCGCGGGCGCGGGATGCGCATGGTCGAGGCGATCGCCGACCGCTGGGGCGCCGAGGACCACGAGGGCGGCAAGCGCGTGTGGTTCGACATGTACCCCTCGGGC
>DASWRM010000052.1 GCA_036403155.1 Gaiellales bacterium
CGGCGAGGGCGCCGCGGAGCGCGGCGGCCGGCTCGACCCGCACGCTCGTCATGCCTCGTCGAGGACGGGGCTGACGACGACGCCGTAGCCCTGGCGCTCGAGGAGCGCCTGCGCCCGCTGCGCGTCGCGCTCGCCCGCGACGAGGAAGGTGAAGACGCCGCCGCGCTCGGGCGAGAAGTGCTGCATCTCGAAGTCCTCGAGGTTGATCCGCTCGGCGCCGAGCGCCTGCGTGATGCCGGCGAGCACCCCGGGCCGGTCCGGGACGTGCACCCGCAGCCGCTGCAGCTCGCCGGGCTTCTCGTACACCTGCTCGAGCATCCGCCGCCGGTTCCCCGCCGCCTCGCCGATCCAGCGGGCGAGGAAGCCGGCGTCGCCCGCCTCGAGCGCGGACTCGACCTGCTCGAGCCGGCGCCGGTGCTCGGCGAGCGCCTCCCGGACGGCCGCCGCGTTGTCGAGGAAGATGTCGACCCAGACGCGCGGGTTGGCGCCGGCGACGCGCGTCATGTCGCGGAACGAGCCGCCCACCGCGGCGAGCGGATCGTGCCCGTCCACCCGGCCGGCCCCCGCCTGGTTGACCAGCACGTTGGCCAGCGCGTGCGGCAGGTGGCTGGTGAGGGCCATCAGCCGGTCATGCGCGTCCGGGTCGATCGCGACGGGACGGGCGCCGAGCGACGAGACGAACGTGTGCAGCCGCCGGTGGGCGGCCGGATCGGTCTCCGCGACCGGTGTGAGGAACCACGTCGCCCCCTCGAACAGCTCGGGCCGCGCGTTGGCGACGCCCCGCGCCTCCGACCCGCACACGGGATGGCCGCCAACGAACTGCGGGCTCCCGCCCAGCAGCTCGACCACCCTGCCCTTGGTCGAGCCGACGTCCGAGACCGTGCAGGCCGCCGGCGCCGCGTCGAGCGCCTCACGTGCGAGCGCGGGCACCTCCGCGACCGGCCCGCAGACGAACGCCATGTCGGCCCCGTCCATCGCCTCGGCCGTGCTCGCGGCAAAGCGCGCGATCGCCCCCCGCTCGAGCCCGATCTCGCCGGCCCGCGCGTCCGGGTCGGCGGCGACGACCTCGTCACCCCGGGCGGTGGCGGCCAGCGCGAGCGAGCCCCCGATCAGGCCGAGGCCGATCACGGCGATTCTCATGGCCGCTGCTGCGAGCCGCGCTGCTCGGCGGCGCGCATGAGCTCGGCCACCTGGAACGCGAGGTCGAGCGACTGACGTGCGTTCAGCCGCGGGTCGCACAGAGTCGCGTAGTTGCGGTCGAGGTGATCCTCGAGCACCGCCTCCGAGCCGCCCAGGCACTCGGTGACGTGCTCGCCCGTGAACTCGAGGTGCACGCCACCGGGCCACGCGCCCTCGGCCAGGCAGGCCGAGAAGAACCCCTGGATCTCGGCCAGGATGTCCTGGAAGCGCCGCGTCTTGTATCCGGACGCCGTCTTGAAGGCGTTCGCGTGCATCGGGTCGCACACCCACACGACCGGATGCTCGCCCTGCCGGGCGGCCCGCAGCAGCGGCGGCAGCGCCTCGGTCACGCGACCGGCTCCCATGCGGCTGATGAAGGTGAGGCGGCCGGGGATCCGCTGTGGGTTCAGCGCCTCGCAGAGGGCCGTCACGTCGTCGGGGGTGGCCGTGGGGCCAAGCTTGACGCCGAGCGGGTTGTGCACCCCTGCGAAGAACGCCACATGCGCGCCGTCCGGCTCGCGCGTGCGGTCGCCGATCCACAGCATGTGCGCCGAGCAGTCGTACCAGTCGCCGGTCAACGAGTCCCGGCGCGTGAGCCCCTGCTCGTAGTCGAGCAGCAGGCCCTCGTGGCTCGTCCAGACATCGACCTCGTGGAGGTTGCGCTCCGCCTCGAGGTCGATCCCGCAGGCGGCCATGAAGCGCAACGCGCGCTCGATCTCGGCGGCGATCGCCTCGTAGCGGCGCCCCTCGGGCGAGGACGCGACGAACTCCTGGTTCCACAGGTGCACCTTGGTCAGGTCCGCGAACCCGCCCTTGGTGAAGGCGCGCAGCAGGTTCAGCGTCGAGGCTGACTGGTGATAGCCCTGCAGCATCCGCTGCGGGTCGAACGTGCGCGCGGCCGGCGTCGGCTCCTCGCCGTGCACCATGTGCCCGCGAAACGTCGGCAGCTCGACCCCGTCCACGACCTCGGTCGGCGACGATCGCGGCTTGACGAACTGGCCGGCGATGCGCCCGAGCTTGACGACGGGCAGCATCGAGCCGTACGTGAGCACCGCGGCCATCTGGAGGATGATCTTCAGCTTCTCGCGGATGCTGATCGCCGAGAAGTCGTGGAAGGACTCGGCACAGTCGCCCGCCTGGAGCAGGAACGCGCGGCCGGCGGCGACCTCGGCGAGCGAGTCTCGCAGCACGCGCGCCTCTCCGGCGAAGACGAGCGGCGGCAGGCCGCCCAGCCGCTCGCGCACCGCGTCGACCGCCGCGGCGTCCGGCCAGTCGGGCTGGTGCAGGGCGGAACGCTCGCGCCAGGACGCGGGCGACCAGGTCGGCTCGGTCGTCGCCATGCAGTCAGTCTACTTTGGGCGCACCGGGCGGCCCTCCGGCCCCGGCGTGCCGCCCGGACGCTCGCGGCTACGATGGCCGGTTCATGGCACGCGTCTTCTCGGGCATCCAGCCGACCGGCACAAAGCACCTCGGCAACTACATCGGCGCGATCCGCCATTACGTGGGGGACCAGGACAAGGGCGAGGCGTTCTACTGCGTCGTCGACCTGCACGCGATCTCGGTGCCGTACGACGTCCCCGCGCTCCGCGAGAACACGCTGGACACGGCAGCGACGCTGCTCGCGGCAGGGCTCGATCCCGAGCGCTGCACGCTGTTCGTCCAGAGCCACGTGGACGCGCACGCATACGGGGCATGGCTGCTGGGCGCGCTGGCGACGGTGGGCGAGCTCGGCCGCATGACGCAGTTCAAGGAGAAGAGCGAGAACCGCGACTCGGTCAGCGTCGACCTGTTCACCTATCCGGTGCTGCAGGCCGCCGACATCCTGCTCTACCAGGCCGACCGCGTGCCGGTCGGGGACGACCAGCGACAGCACCTCGAGCTCGCGCGGGACATCGCCCAGCGCTTCAACTCCCGGTTCGGCCAGCTGTTCGTGCTGCCGGAGGCCGCCATACCGACCAGCGGCCACCGCGTGATGGATTTGCAAGACCCGACGCGCAAGATGTCGACCACCCGCGGCACGCCGCAGGGCACCGTCCTGGTGACGGATCCTCCCGACGTGGTGGCCAAGAAGGTGCGGTCAGCCGTCACCGACTCGGGGCGCGAGGTGCGGGGCGGCGAGGGCAAGGAGGGGATCGCCAACCTGATCGAGATCCTGTCCGTTGCCGGCGGCCAGACGCCGGAGCAGATCGAGGCGGCCTACGACGGCAAGGGCTACGGCGACTTCAAGGCGGACGTCGCGGATGCGGTCGTCGAATTGCTGCGCCCCGTCCGCGAGCGGTACATCGACCTGCGGTCGCACGAGGACGAGCTCGAGACGATCCTCCGGCGCGGCGCCGAGCACGCCCGGTCGGTTGCCTCCGCGACGCTTGCCGAGATGCGGCGCCGCATGGGCTTCGAGTAGACGCGGCAGGGGCGCGACGGTGGTACCGCCGCGCGCTCTGCTGCCCTCCGCCCCCTCCGACCCTTCCCGGTTGTTAGGGAAGTGTTAGGGGCCAGTATGTCAAGCGCCGTCCGGTTATGTCAAGTGGCGTCGAGCACATGCGCCCTGAGCCGCTCCACCTCCGCAGGCCCGAGCGTGCGCCAAGCGCCGGGATGCAGGCCGTCGACGGTGAGCCCGGCGTAGGAGGATCGGTGCAGCGCGGACACCGGATGGCCGACCGCCTCGCACATCCTGCGCACCTGGCGGTTTCGGCCCTCATGGATCGTCAGCTCGATGCGGGCCGCGTCGAGCCGCCGCACACGCGCGGGCGCCGTCATGCCGTCGTCCAGCTGGACGCCCAGCCGCAGGCGTTCCAGCGCCTCGTCGGACGGCGTCCCCTCGACCTCGGCGACGTAGGTCTTGTCGACGCCGTGCCGCGGATGCATCAGCCCATGCGCCAGCATCCCGTCGTTGGTCAGCAGCAGCGCGCCGGTCGTCTCGCGGTCGAGGCGGCCGACCGGGAACAGCCGCAGCGGAGAGTCAACGAGGTCGAGGACGGTTCGCCGGCCCTGCGGGTCGCGAACCGTCGTCACGACGCCCATGGGCTTGTGGAGGAGAACCGTCTCGAGGCGCTGGGCGGTGACCTGACTGCCGTCCACCCGCACGTCGTCGCCGTCCTCGACGCTCGCCGCAAGTCCCGCCGGCTGACCGTTGACGGTCACGCGGCCGTCGCGAATCAGCGCCTCGACCGCTCGGCGTGACCCCAGCCCGCCGGCCGCGAGGAACCGGTTAAGCCTGACCGGCACGCTGGTCGGCGACGAGGTGCAGCCTCGCCCGCAGCGCCTGGTGGTCGGCCTCGGTCAGCTCGAAGTCCGAGAGCGCGGGCAGCGGCTCGTCCTCACCCAGCCCGAACACGCGCGCGAACGCCTGGGTCGTCCGGTAGACGACCGGAGTCCCCGGCGTCTCCGCGCGGCCGGCCTCCTCGATCAGCCCGCGCTCGATCAGCCCCGAGACGG
The DNA here is from genome assembly GCA_036403155.1 of Gaiellales bacterium. Classification (GTDB taxonomy): domain Bacteria; phylum Actinomycetota; class Thermoleophilia; order Gaiellales; family JAICJC01; genus JAICYJ01. Next base: position 4,615 of record DASWRM010000052.1, read on the forward strand.
CGGAGTCGGCACCGACGCCGCGGATGCGGGCGATCTCGGGGCGCGACACCGGCTGCAGGTAGGCGATCACGGCGAGCGTCTCGAGCGCCGCCTGGCTGAGGCCCTTCGCGGAGGGCCGATCGACCAGCCGCGCGCACACCTCGGCGGTCTCCCGCGACGCCCTGAAGCCGTATCCGCTGCCAACCTTCTCCAGCACGACGCCGGAACGGCCCTCGCCATGGCGGTCGGCCAGCGCGTCCAGCGCCCGCTCGACGCGTTCCGGCGCCGCCTCGGTCAGCTCGCAGAGCTCCCGCAGCGAGAGCGGCTCGGATGCGACGAAGAGCAGCGCCTCGACGGTGTGCGTCAGCTCGCTCACGCGATCGCCCGGTCGCGGTCGTCCTCAGGCACGGCCGCGCCGGCGCCCTGGCGCGCGACGATGCGGATCGGCGCGAACAGCTCCTGCTGCTCCGGCATCGCCTCTCCGCGCTTGTACATCTCGAGCACCGCGAGGAACGCCGCGGCCTGGGACAGGCGATCGAGCCCCTGCACCGCCTCCTCGAACTGGAACCCGCGCCGGCTGCGCAGGATGGTCCGGAAGTGGTCGAGGAACTGCTCGACCGGGACGAGCGGGCGGCGCACGGACGAGACGTCGATGTGCGGCGGCTCGACCAGCAGCCGGTCGACCGCGGCCGCAAGCTGCCACGGATCCTCGCTGAACTCGACGACCACCGGCGTCGGCTTCGGTGCAAGCGGCGCGGGCCCCTGCCGGAAGACCCGCGGCGGGCCGGCGGCACGCTCGCGCAGCCAGGCCGCCGCACCCTGGAAGCGGCGGTAGTCGATCAGCCGCTGGAACAGCTCGGCCTCGGCCTGCTCGGGGGTCAGGTCCTCCTCGTCCACCTCGCCGGGGAAGAGCAGTCGCACCTTGATCTCGAGCAGCGCCGCCATCAGCACGAGGAACTCGCTCGCCGACTCGAGGTCGAGCTCGCCCTTCTCGTAGGCGCGCTCGACGTAGGAGACGACGATCTCGGCGATCGGCACGTCGGCCAGCTCGACCTCCTCGCGGAGGACGAGCGCGAGCAGCAGGTCGAACGGGCCATGGAACACGTCCAGGTCCAGCTCGAGATCGGCCAGAATCATCGTCGTAGTCTAGGCGCCGGGTCGGATGCGCCCGGCTCCCCGAAACGACGTAGTGACATACGGGCCGGAAGCCGTCAGAATCATCCAGCCATGGATGACCGCGTCCTGCTGTACCTGAACCTCCTGGCCGCCAGCGTCGTCGACCTGGCGGTCGCGATCGCGCTCGCGCGCACCGGCCCCGAGCGGAACATCGTGCTGTTCGGGGCGGTGGTCGCCCTGCTCCCGGCCCTGCTCGCCCCGACGCTCGTGCTGCACAGGCGCATCGCCGCCGCCCTGTCCTAGCCGCCCTTCACCGCCACCAGATACGCGACGGCCATCCGGCGGCTGCCCACTCCCTGCTCGACCTGGGGGCGCATGTGGGCCTCGTACGTCTCGCGCTCCGCGGGGCTGAGGACCTCGTCCATCACCTCGCGCATCGTTGGGATGCGCGGATTCCACGCGGTGTCGACGAACTCGTTCCACGCCGCAGGTGCCGGCGGCTCGGTCGTCATCTCGAGCGTCAGCGACACGCGCTCGAACCCTGCGCGCTCGGCCAGCTCGACCAGGTCGCGGTCGTCGAAGTCGAGCATCGGATCCTCGTCGCGCGGCTGCAGGCGGTCGAACACGCCCTTGACGCGGTCATCCAGCTCCTGCACGGCCGTCGCCTCGTGCGCCCGGAGGAAGCGGTTGAGGCGGTTGATCGGCTCGAACAGCGAGACCCTGCCGCCCGGGCGCAGCACCCGGTGGAATTCCTCGAACGCCTCGCGCTTGCGGGCCACGTAGATCAGCACCGATCGCGTTGTCACGACATCGACCGACCCGTCACCGACCCCGTCGAGCCGGTCGGCCCCGGCATGCAGGAACGCGCACCGGTCGAGCACGCCCGCCTCCGTCGCGATCCGGCGGCACTCCTCGAGCAGGTCATCCGAGATGTCGCTGAACACCACCTGCCCCGCGCCCCGCTCGATCGCGCCGAACGCAATCAGCCCGTCGCCGCAGCCGACATCGAGCAGGGCCTCGCCGGGCGCGAGCCGGGCGCCGTCGAGCACGCGGTCACGGACGGGGCGGAGATCCTCCAGCACCCGCCGCTCGACGTCGGGATCGCCGGCGAACCGCCGGCGCAGGAGCCACTCCGTCCAGCAGTCGGGCGCCACCCACGCAGTCTCGCACGGGCCGGGCGCGCGGGCCGCTACGCAATCAGCGCGGCGTCGCCGAGCAGCGCCTTGGCCTCGGCGAAGAAGTCGCCGTCCGGGCGAACCTTGAACTCGGGCCCGAACCGGAGCGTCTTCGGCCCCTCCGACGTCTGCACCTCGAGCAGCACGGGGGCATCGCCCGGGAACTCGCCGATCAGCAGCTTCAGCTCCTTGATGATCGCCGCGGGCGTCTCGCGCGCGTCGAGGCGCAGGCGGACGACGCCGAAGTCGGCCGTCGCCTCGAACGGCACGATCTCGAACGCGACCAGCTTCACCTCTCCCTCGTTCTTGCGGTCGGCCCGGCCCTTGACCATCACAACCGCGTCTGGGACGAGGATCTGGCGAACGGCGGCGAGCGTGTTGGCGAAGACGACCACCTCGATCGACCCCGTGGTGTCGTCGATCTCGGCGAACGCCATCTGGTCGCCCTTGCGGGTCACGAACGGCTTGACCGAGGTGACCAGCCCACCCACCGTCACCACCTGGCCGTCACGCAGCACCTCCGCCTGCGACAGCGGGATGTCTGACCGGCGTGCGAGCTGGTCGCGCACGTCGGCCAGCGGGTGGCTCGAGACGTACAGCCCCAGCGCGTCCTTCTCCCTGGCCAGCAGGTCGGTGCGGTCCCACTCACCGGGCGGCACGGCGGGATGGCTGCGCGCGACCGGGGCGTCGAGCGCGCCCTCGCCGTCGCCGCCGAGGTCGAAGATCGACATGTGGCCCATCATGGCGTCGGCCTGCTGCTTGGTGCCCGACGCGAGCGCGGACTCGAGCACCGACATCATCCCCATGCGGGTGTCGCCGGTGGAGTCGAGCGCGCCGCAGCAGACCAGGCTCTCGAGCATGCCCTTGTTGAGGACGGAAGCGTCGACGCGCTCGCAGAAGTCCCAGATCGACGTGAAGGACCCCTGCTCGCGCGCGGCGATGATCGCCCGGACGGCGCCGTCACCCACGCGTTTCACCGCCGTCAGGCCGAAGCGGATCTTGCCCTCGACGACCGCGAAGTCGTTCTGGCTCGAGTTCACGTCGGGCGGCAGCACCTCGATGCCCATGTCCGTGCACTCGGCCACGTAGAACGGCACGCGGTCCTTGGTCGACATGACGGAGGAGATGAGGGCGGCCATGTACTCGGCGGGGTGGTTGGCCTTCAACCAGGCGGTGTGGTAGGCGATCAGCGCGTAGCACGCCGAGTGCGCCTTGCCGAAGCTGTAGTCCGCGCTCCGCTCGTTGTCGTCCCACAGCTGCTCGGCGATCGGCCTCGGCGTGCCGGTGGCGAGGCAGCCCTCGATGAACTTGTCCTTGAGCGAGTCCATCAGCGAGCGGATCTTCTTTCCGATCGCCTTGCGCAGATCGTCCGCTTCCGCCGGCGAGAACCCGGCGATCTGACGGGCGATCAGCATCGACTGCTCCTGGTAGATCGTGATGCCGGACGTCTCGGCGAGGATCGGCTCCAGGCGCGGATCGAGGTACGACACCGCCTCGCGCCCGTTCCGGCGAGCGGCGAACTTCGGGATGTTCTGCATCGGGCCCGGCCGGTAGAGGGCGACGAGGGCGACCAGATCCTCGAACCGGGTCGGCTTGACCGCGCGCAGCGCGTCCCGCATGCCGCCGGACTCGAACTGGAACACGCCGGTCGCATCCCCGCGCGCGAGCATCTCGTACGTCTTCGGGTCGTCGAGCGGCATCTCCTCGGTGGTCAACCGCGTGCCCGTCGACGCCTCCACCAGCTCGAGCGCGCGGTCGATCACGTCCAGGTTGCGGAGCCCCAGGAAGTCCATCTTCAGCAGTCCGAGCGCCTCGACGTCGTTCATGGAGAACTGCGTCACGACCTCGGCGTCCGGCCCCTTCTGCTGCAGCGGGAGGTACTCGGTGAGCGGCTGGTCGCCGATCACGACGGCCGCCGCGTGGATCGAGTCGTTCCGAACGACGCCCTCCAGCGGCTGTGCCATGTCGACGATGGACTTCGTCACCTCGTCGCTGTCGTATGCCTTGCGCAGCTCGGCGCCCGGCTTCATGCACTCGTCGAACGAGGCCTTCGGCCCCTCGGGCACGAGCTTCGCGATGCGGTCGACCTGCCCGTACGGGATGCCCATCACCCGACCGGCGTCCTTGATCGCCGCCTTCGGCTGCATCTTGCCGAACGTGATGATCTGCGCGACGTTGCGGCGGCCGTACTTCTCGGCGACGTAGTTGATCACCCGCTCGCGGCCGGCCACGGCGAAGTCGATGTCGATGTCCGGCATGCTCCTGCGGCCCGGGTTCAGGAACCGCTCGAACAGCAGCGAGTAGCGCATCGGATCGAGGTCGGTGATCCGCAGGCAGTACGCGACCAGCGACCCGGCGGCCGACCCGCGGCCCGGCCCGACCGAGATGCCGTTCTCGCGTGCGAAGCGGATGAAGTCCCAGACGATCAGGAAGTAATCCGGGAAGCCCATCTCCTCGATCGTCTTCAGCTCGAACTCGAGGCGCTGGCGCAGCTCGGGCGTCTCGCTGTCGTAGCGCTCGCGCAGGCCGGTCTCGGCCAGCTGGCGCAGGTACTGCACCGACGACGTGCCGGCGGGCACGTCGAAGCGCGGCAGGTGCATCGCGCCCAGCCCCACCTCGGCCGTGCACCGCTCGGCGATCTCGACCGTCCTTCGCAGCATCTCGTCGCCGAACCGCTCGGCCATCAGCGCGTGCATCTCCTGCGGCGTCTTCAGATAGAACTCGTGGTTGCTGAAGCGGAAGCGGTCGGGGTTGTCGAGCGTGTCCTGCGTCTGGATGCAGAGCAGCGCCTCGTGCGGGATCGCGTCGTCCCGCGTCAGGTAGTGCACGTCACCCGTGCCGACCATCGGCAGCCCGGCGTCTCGCGCGAGGCCGGCCAGCGCCGGCAGGATCCGGCTCTGCACGTCGATGCCGCCGTCTTGGATCTCGACGTACACGTCGTCGCGCCCGAACACCTGCACCAGGCGGTCGAGCTCCTCGCGGGCGCGGCTGACGTCGTCCTCCACCAGCGACTTGCAGACGCGGCCCGACAGGCAGCCCGACAGCGCGATGATGCCGTCGGCGTGCGCCGCCAGCTGGTCGAAGTCGATGCGCGGCTTGTACCAGTAGCCGTCGAGGTAGCCGCTCGAGACCAGCCGGATCAGGTTGTGGTAGCCGTCCGTGGTCTCGGCCAGCAGCGTCAGGTGCGCCCGCTTCTCGCGCTGCGGGCGGGCGGCGTGGTCGTCCACCAGGTACACCTCGCAGCCCATCACCGGCTTGATGCCGGCCTTCTCGGCCGCCCGGCTGAGCTCGACGGCACCCGCCATCGAGCCGTGGTCGGTCAGCCCGATCGCCGGCATGCCGAGGTCGACCGCCCGCTGCACCAGCGGACCGATGCGACAGGCGCCGTCCAGGATCGAGTACTCGCTGTGAACGTGAAGGTGGACGTACGGCGGGGCTTCGGTCACAGCCGGAGCAGTGTACCGATCAGGTCTGACGGATCTGGACCGCGGAGCGATCGTCGGTCACCGGCGCGATCAGCTCCTCGATCACCCTGCGGTGCTCCGGATCGTCGGCGTACGCACGCCAGCCCTGTTCGTCGTCGAAGTCGGCAACGACCGCGAAATCGGCGTTCCCGCGGAGCCCGAGATCGCGCCCGAACGCGTATGCGCGCAGCGTCGGCAGCCCCTCGCGCAGCGCCCCGAGCGCCTGCTCGATCGCTGCGACCTGCTCGTCGGTCGTACCGGCCTTCCACCTGAAGACCGCGATGTGCCGGAGCATCAGCCTCGCAGCCGGCTGAACACGACGGCGCCCGCGGCGGCCAGTGCGACGGCCGCGCCGATCAGCGGCAGCCGGCGAGACCGGCGCGCTGCCGGCTCGCGGGCGACCAGGCCGGCGACGCGCTTTCGCATCTCGCGGCGGACGACCCACTTTCCGGCGGAGTAGGTGGCATAGCCGATCAGAGCCTTGCGCTTGTTGAGCATGCTACGGAGTCTACTGCGCGGCATGGCACGGCGTCCGCACCGAAATACCACAGGATGGTGATGGTGCCGCCCGGCCGGAGGGCCGATGCTCCTGGCCCATGAACGACGAGACCGTCATCCGCCGGCCGGAGATCGACGACCGCTACCTGCGCGAATGGTTCGAGTTCGGGCTGCGCGAGCTGAGTGCCTATCTGGGCAAGCAGGCGCGGTTCGAGCGGTTCCTGCGCGACCGCGACTCCAGCTAGACGCCGACGGCCGGCACGTCCGCCATCGGCAGCGCGTGCTTGCGCGTCCGTCGCTCCGGACGCACCATCCCGGCGGCGATCCAGGCGTCGACCTCGCGGAACAGCTCCTCCACCAGCCGGGATTGCTCGACCTTGCGCAGCACCTGTCCGTGCGCGTAGAGGAATCCGGCGTCGCGGCCGCCGGCGATGCCGAAGTCGGCGTCGCCCGCCTCACCCGGCCCGTTCACCGCGCACCCCATCACGGCCACCTCGAACACCTCGTCATAGCCGGCCAGGCGCTCCTGCACCCGCTCGGCGAGATCGAGCACCTCGACGTTCGTGCGGCCGCACGACGGGCAGGCGATCATCATCGGGCCCTTGTGCCGCAGCCCCAGCGAGCGCAGGATCTCCCATGCGACGCGCACCTCCTCGACCGGGTGCGCCGTCAGCGAGACGCGGATGGTGTCGCCGATGCCCTGTGCCAGCAGCGCGCCGATCCCGATCGAGCTCTTGACCGTTCCGGTGAACGCTGGCCCGGCCTCGGTGACACCGAGGTGTAGCGGGTAGGGAACGCGCTCGCTGAGCCGCTGGTAGGCCTGGATCATCACCGGCACCGAGGACGACTTGACCGAGATCTTGAACTCGCGGTAGTCGAGCCGCTCGAGCAGCCGCACCTCCTCGAGCGCGGCCTCGACCAGCGCACCGGCGGGGTCGTTGGTCGCGAACTGGCGCAGGTGGTCGGGCAGCGAGCCGGAGTTGGCGCCGATCCGCATCGGCGTCCCCGTCTCCTTCGCCCGTCGCACCACCTGCTCGACCTTGTCCGGGCCGCCGATGTTGCCCGGGTTGATGCGAACGGCGGCCACGCCCGCGTCCATCGCGCGCAGCGCGAGCGAGGCGTTGAAGTGGATGTCGGCGATCACCGGCAGCGGCGAACCGGCCACGACAGCGGGCAGCGCGTCGGCGTCGGCGCGCCCGGGGACGGCCACGCGGGCGACCTCGCACCCCGCCTCCGCCAGCTCGCGGATCTGGCCCAGCGTCGCCTCGGCATCGGCCGTGTCGGTCGTGGTCATGGACTGCACGACCACCGGCGCTCCGCCCCCGATCGGCACACCGCCGACCGTGATCTGCTTCTCGCTCGCCATCTGTCGGGAAGGATACCGGGGGGCCTGGCGCCGCCGCCCCAGGCGGCCTACCGCGGCTGGGCGCCGAACAGGTCGTTGTGCAGGCCGAACAGGAACAGGAACAGGACGAGCGCGATGCCGAACGCCGACACCCGCTCGAACGTCGCCCGCGACAGCGCCCGCCCGCGGAACCGCTCGATCGCGAGCAGCAGCAGGTGCCCGCCGTCGAGCGGCAGGAACGGCAGCAGGTTCAGGATCCCGAGCGAGAGCGAGATGTAGCCGAGCAGCCACAGGTAGTACGGCGCGCCGGTGTCCGCCGCGCTCGCCGACACCTTGACGATCCCCACCGGGCCCGAGACGGACGAGGTGCCCTCGCTGCCGATGCCGCGGACAGAGCCCGAGATCATCGTCCACATCTGCGAGACGCCCTCGACCGGCGCCTTCCACACGGGGGCGCTGCGCGTCGTTGCGATCGCGTCGGGGATGAAGCCGACGATGTAGCGGCCGTCGCGCCGCACCGGCCGCAGCGGCCCGATCTTGAGCGTCTGGGTTCCGCGCCGCACGGTCAGGGTGACGGCATGGCCGCCGCTGCCTGAGATCAGCCCCCGCACCTGCGCGAAGTCGCCGATCCGGTGGCCGTTGAACGAGATCGTGCGCACCGGGTGGCCGTCGACCTCGACGATGCGGTCGCCGACCCGCAGGCCGGCCCTGTCGCCGGGGAGACCCTTCTCGATGCCGGCCACCGCCGGCGTCGGGTAGAGCGGCTGCGGCATCCCGGTCACCGCGAGGGCGGTGAGGATGATGAATGCGGTGAGGATGTTGGCGAACGGCCCGGCGGCGATCGTGATCAGCCGGTTGCGGCGCGGGCTGCGCCAGTAGCCCCGGGGGTCGGTCGACTCGATGAACCGCTCGAGCGCCTTGCGCGCGCGGCGGCGGTCGAGCTCGCCGATCTCCTCGGTCCCCGCGATCAGGTCGCGCAGCTCGCCCGCGGCAACGGCCGCCTCGTCCATGCGCCCGAGCGCGATCAGCCGGGTGATGTGGTCGTGGGCCACGCCGATCTCGGAGGCGCGCTCCTGCGGCACGTGTTCGCTGCGGTGCAGCATGTCCTCCACCGCCCACAGGTCGGACGGCTCGGGACGCAGCATGCCGGGGATCTTCACGAACCCGCCCAGCGGGATCAGGCCGATGCCGTACTCGGTGTCGCGCACGGTGCGTCGAACGATCGGCGGTGGGAAGCCGATGTAGAACCGCAGCGCCCGCATGCCCGTGCGCTTCGCCGCCGTGAAGTGGCCGAGCTCGTGCACGAAGATCAGCAGGAGCAGGCCGATGATCGGGATGACGTACCTCATGCCGCGACTCCCAGGCGATCGCGAGCGGCGCTTCGCGCCTGCGCGTCGGCTGCCAGCACCTGCTCGACCGACTCGAGCGGCTCGACCACCGTCGCGTCGAGCACGGCCGCGACCGTGTCGGCGATCTGCGGGAACGTGCACTCGCCTGCCAGGAAGGCGGCCACGGCGACCTCGTTCGCGGCGTTCAGCGCGCACGGCGCGGTGCCGCCCGCCTCGCCGGCCGATCGTGCCAGGCCGAGACAGCCGAACGCGGCCACGTCCGGAGGCTCGAACGCGAGCGACAGCGGCTTCGTGAGGTCGAGCCGCGGCGCATCGGTCGCCTCGCGCGCGGGGTAGGTGAGCGCATAGGTGATGGGCACGCGCATGTCGGGCAGCCCGACGTGGGCGATCAGCGCACCGTCGCGGAGCCGCGCCATGCCGTGCACGATGGACTGCGGGTGCACGACGATCTCGATCTGGCCGTACGGCATCCCGAACAGGTGGTGCGCCTCGATCAGCTCGAGCCCCTTGTTCATCAGCGTCGCGGAGTCGATGGTGATCTTCGCGCCCATCGACCAGGTCGGGTGCGCGAGCGCCTGCGCGGGCGTGACGCCCGCCAGCTGCTCGGCGTCCCAGCCGCGGAAGGGGCCCCCCGACGCTGTGAGAACCAGGGACTCGACAGCCTCGGGCGGGATGCCCTCGAGACACTGCTGGAGCGCGGAGTGCTCGCTGTCGACCGGCAGCAGCAGACGGCCGCTCCGCCGCACCGCGGCTGTGACCAGCTCGCCCCCGGCGACGAGGCTCTCCTTGTTCGCCAGCGCCAGGTCGCTGCCGGCCTCGAGCGCCGCCATCGTCGCCAGCAGTCCGGCCGAGCCGACGATCGCATTCAGCACGACGTCCGCGCCGAGCTGGGAGACGAGATCGACGGCGGCGGAGGGGCCGGTCAGCACCGCGCCGTCGAACGCGGCGGCGGCGCGAGCACCGGCAGCCGGGTCGGCGAGCGCGATCGTCGTCGCGCCGAGGGCGCGCGCGGAGGCAACCGCCTCGTCCGCGGATGCGTGCGCCGCCAGGCCGACCAGCTGCAGCTCGGGTGAGCGGCGGACGACCTCGAGCGCCTGCATCCCGACCGAGCCGGTAGCGCCGAGAATGGCCACCGTCCTCATGGCCCGAAGTGTATCGACGGGCAATTTCCGCCCGGTTTAGACGCGGCCCAGGGCGAGCGCGACGAAGTACGCCGCGGCGCCGGCGAACAGCAGGCCGTCGATCCGGTCGAGCACGCCGCCGTGCCCGCCGAGCAGGCGCCCGGTGTCCTTCACGCCCATGTCCCGCTTCAGGTAGCTCTCGAACAGGTCGCCGACCGGGGACGCAACGCCGATGGCCACCGCGAACTCGAGGGCGTTCAGGGGCGAGATGGGGTCGCCGCTCGGCTCGTTGTAGAGCGCGAAGAAGACGGCAGCCGCACCGAGCCCGAAGCCGATCAAGAGGCCCTCCACGGTCTTGTTCGGCGAGATCTCGCTGGCCAGCTTGCGGCGGCCGAACATGCGGCCGCCGAAGTACGCGAAGGTGTCGGACACCCAGACGCCGACGAAGACGGCGATCACCAGCTGCTTGCCCCAGCCGGACGGCTCGTGGACGTCGCGCAGCGCGACGATGCAGGCCAGGCCGTAGCCGATCCAGGTGACGCCGAGCAGCGTGACGCCGAGCTGGACGACCGCCGCCTGGCGGACGTCGGCGATGGCGCTCAGCCAGAAGCCGAGCAGCAGCGTGGCGAGCAGCGGCGCGAGGCTCCAGGTGAGGCCGCCCTGGTGGGTGGCGGCGACGACGCCGATCACGCCCGCGAATCCCGAGACGGTGAGCGGGCGCAGCTCGCGGGTGAGCAGGCCGAACTCGTGCATGGCGATGACGCCGACGACGAGGGCGAGGGCGACCATCGGCCAGCCGCCGATCACGACGGCGGCGATGGCCACGGCGGCGAGCGGGATGGCGACGAGGACGCGCCCGGTGAGGCCGCTCACCGCTTCCCGAACCGCCGGCGGCGGGTGGCGTATGCGGCGAGCGCGTCGCCGAGCTCCTCACCGTCGAAGTCAGGCCAGAGCGTCGGCGTGAAGTGATACTCGGCGTAGGCCGCCTGCCAGAGCAGGAAGTTCGAGACGCGAAGCTCGCCGCTCGTGCGGATGACGAGGTCCGGGTCGGGCATTTCGGGAGCGTACAGATGTGCCCGGAGGGCGTTCTCGTCGATGGCGTCGGCGGAGACGCCGTCGCGGGCGAGGGCCTGTGCCGCGCGAACGAGCTCGTCGCGGCCGCCGTAGTCGAAGGCGACCCAGAGGTCGAGGCGGGTGTTCGAGGCGGTGCGGACCTCCATGTCGACCATCAGCTCGAGCAGCTCGGGCGGGCAGCGGTCGCGGCGGCCGACGAAGCGGACGTGGACGCCCTGGCGGTGCAGGTCGGGGAACTGGTCGCGGATGGTCTCGGTGAAGAGCGCCATGAGGTCGTCGACCTCCTGCTCGGGGCGGCCCCAGTTCTCGGTGGAGAAGGCGTAGACGGCGAGGCTGCGGACGCCGAGGCCGGGAGCGGCCTCGACGGTGCGGCGGAGCGCCTGGGTGCCCGCGCGGTGGCCGGCGATTGCGGGGAGGCCGCGACGGCGGGCCCAGCGGCCGTTGCCGTCCATGATGATGGCGACGGCGGTGGCCGAGTCGGGCATCGGCTGCTCGACGGGGGTGAGCCGGCGCAACCGGATCAGGCGGCGCAAGCGGCCGACGGCGGCAGCGGGCATGGCCGTATTCAAGCCGATTCGTGACGGATGCCGCGTAGGCTCAGAACGGCCCGCGCGGCTCGTAGCTGCCGGGCGGTGAGCCGATGCTGATGAAGGAAAGGCCGTCGGGGCCGGCGTGCGGGCACCGCACCGACTGCGGGTCGAAGCGGATGAACGAGCCCTCGCGGACAGGCACCTCCTCGCCGTCGACGACCCAGTGGCCGCTGCCGGCGATCACGACCGCGACCTCCTCCTGGCCGCTCGAGCTCTCGTCGTGCTCATGGCCGGTGCCGTTCGGGCGGAGATCGAAGCGGTTGATGCCGAATGCCTGGACGCCGAGCTCCCGGCGGACGAAGCGGACGGCGCCCCCGGGGCCGCTCGGCTCGATGTCGTCGATGTGAAGGTGGGTGTAGGGCACAGAACCACCCTACAGCTTGCGCGCGGTCGCTACAGAGTTGTAACCGTGAAGGGGAACGATGCGCTGGTACGAGATCCCTGCACCGCCTGCGCCCAGTAATTCGTGCCATTGTTCAGGTTGTTACTGTCCTGCGCCGAAGTAAACGTGCCGGTGTTTGCCCCGCCACCCGATGCGGAGGACGTGCCGGCCACACTCCCCGCGGGACAGGGGAACAGGTTGACGGTGCAGATCGTGATCGTCACTGCAACGCCCGACTGAGCCCCCGTGCCGGTGAAGTGCACTTTCTTATTCCCAGCATCCCGCACGACCGTCGTGATCGTCAGCGTTCCGAGGACGTCAAACTGGCTGGAGGTGCCACTCGTGAGCCCACCACGTCCGGCCGTCAGCGTGAAACTCGTGCCGGCCTGATTGATCGCACATCCAGTGAACGCGGCCACGCCATTCACCGCAGTCGCGGAGGTGTTCGCGCCGCACGAGA
>DASWRM010000053.1 GCA_036403155.1 Gaiellales bacterium
CCGGATCTGGAACCTCGCGGTCGACCAGTCGAGGGAGCTCCAGGATGCCGTCGTCGGGCACCAGAAGGTGATCGAGGCGATCGCGCTGCGCAAGCCGAAGGTGGCGGAGCGGCTGATGCAGGACCATGTCCGCGAGTTCGCGGAGTCGATGCGCAGAGTGCTCGTGGGCGGCACGTGAGCGGAGTCCCCGGCTCGGCGAGCGCCGTCGTCATCGGCGCCGGCATCGTCGGCAACAGCCTCGCCTACCACCTGACGCAGCTCGGTTGGCGGGACGTCGTCCTCCTCGACAAGGGGCCGCTTCCGAACCCGGGCGGCTCGACAGGCCACGCGTCCAACTTCATCTTCCCCGTCGACCACTCGAAGGAGATGACGGCGCTCACGCTCGACAGCATGCGCCAGTACGCGGAGCTCGGCGTCTTCACCGAGAGCGGCGGCATCGAGGTCGCCCGGACCGAGGAGCGGATGCAGGAGCTCCGCCGCCGCATGTCGTCGGCCCACGCGTGGGGGATCGACGACGTCTCGATGATCACGCCGGCCGAGATCAAGGAGCGCGTTCCCTTCATCGACGAATCGATCCTCGTCGGCGGCTTCCTGTCGCCGGGCGTCGGCGTGGTCGACTCCCTGCGGGCGGGCACGATCATGCGCGAGCGCGCCGTCGAGGCGGGCAAGCTGACGGCGCTTGCGAACACCGAGCTGCTCGGCATCGACGTCGAGCGGGGGCGCGTCCGGCGCGTGCGGACGACGCGCGGCGACATCGAGACCGACGTGGTGGTCATCGCATGCGGCGTCTGGAGCCCGGCGATCGCACGCATGGCGGGCGCCTCCATCCCCCTCACCCCGGCAGTGCACCAGATGATCGACATCGGCCCGGTGCCGCGGTTCGAGGCGTCCACGCGGCACATCGAGTTCCCCATCGTCCGCGACATGGACACCTTCATGTACGAGCGGCAGGACGGCGTCGGCCTCGAGATCGGGTCGTACGCCCACCGGCCGATCCTGCACGACCCCGAGGAGATCCCCTCGATCGAGCAGTCGGCCCTTTCGCCGACGGAGCTGCCCTTCACGCAGGCCGACTTCGACAAGCAGATGGAGGACGCGCTGGAGCTGATGCCGGAGATCGTCGGCGACGAGAGCGTCGGTGTGAAGTACGCGATCAACGGCCTGCTCTCCCTGACGCCGGACGGGATGCCGCTGCTCGGCGAGACGACCGAGGTCAAGGGCCTCTGGTCGTGCTCGGCCGTCTGGGTGAAGGAGGGCCCCGGGATCGCCAAGTCGGTGGCCGAGTGGATGGTGCACGGCGAGTCGGAGATCGACCTGCACTCGTCGGACATCGCCCGCTTCTGGGACCACCAGAAGACGCGCGCCCACATCCGCGCGCGAACCTCGGAGGGCTTCAACAAGACCTACGGCATCATCCACCCGTCCGAGCAGTGGGCGTCGAACCGCGAGGTGCGCCTGCCGCCCTTCTACACGCGCGAGCAGGAGCTGGAGGCGGTCTTCTTCGAGGCCGCCGGATGGGAGCGCCCCCACTGGTACGAGTCGAACGCGCCGCTGCTCGAGGAGTACGGCGACCGCATCACGCGTCGCGAGGCGGAGTGGGACGCGCGCTGGTGGTCGCCCATCATCAACGCCGAGCACCTGGCGATGCGTGACCGGGCCGGCATGGTGGATCTCTCCGCCTTCACCGTGTTCGACGTGCTCGGCCCCGGCGCACTCGACGCCGTGCAGCGCGTCGCGGTGCGGCAGATGGACGTCCCCGTCGGCCGCGTGGTCTACACCCCGGTGCTCACGCCGGGAGGCGGGTTCAAGGCCGACCTGACGATCATGCGGCTCGGGGACGAGACGTTCCGCGTCGTCACCGGCGGCGCTCACGGCCCGGCGGATCACAAGTGGTTCCGGGACCACCTGCCCGAGGACGGGAGCGCTCAGATCGCGGACCTCACGTCGGCCTGGACGACGCTCGGCCTCTGGGGCCCGCGCGCCCGCGACATCCTGTCGGCGATCACCCGCGATGACGTCTCGCACGAGGGCTTCCGTTTCGGCACATGCCGGACGATCGAGGTGGACACGCTGCGGGTCCTGGCGTCGCGCATCTCCTACGTCGGCGACCTCGGCTGGGAGCTGTACGTCCCGATCGAGGACGGCCGGCGGCTGTGGGATCTCGTCCGCGAGGCGGGCGAGCCGCACGGGGTCATCCCGGTCGGCATCGGCGTCTACGGGACGACCGGCCGGCTCGAGAAGTGCTACCGGGCCTACGGGTTCGAGCTGGAGAGCGAATACAACGTCTGCGAGGCCGGTATGGCGGGACCGAAGGTCAAGGACGAGGACTTCGTCGGCAAGGAGGCGCACCTGCGGCACCGCGACGAGGAGCCGGCCGCGGTGCTCTGCACGCTCACCGTCGACGACCACACCTCCTCGTCCGGCGTGAAGCGCTACATGCTGGGACGCGAGCCGGTCCAGACCCGGGACGGCAGGCCCCTGACCGACAGGAAGGGACGCCGCTCCTACGTGACCAGCGCCGGCGCCGGGCCGTCGGTCGGCAAGCACCTGCTGCTCGCCTACCTGCCGCCCGAGCAGGCGAACGTGGGCGAGCAGCTGTCCGTCGAGTACCTCAACGAGCGCTACCCGGTCACGGTCGCCATCGCCGGGTCGACGCCCATCTTCGACCCCGACAACGAGCGGATCCGGTCGTGAACATCCTGGTCTGCGCCAAGCGCGTTCCCATGACGGGCGGCACGATCGTGCTCACGGCCGACGAGCAGGCGATCGAGACGCGCCACCTCGGCTTCACCATCAGCCCGCACGAGGAGTGCGGGGTCGAGGAGGCTGTGCGGCTGATCGAGACGCACGGCGGGGAGTCGGTCGTCCTGTCGCTGGGGCCGGCCGACGCGGAGGAGCAGCTCCGCGACGCGATGGCGCTGGGCATCGACCGGGCCATCCTGCTGGAGACCAACGAGGAGTTCGACGGGCAGGCGACGGCGGAGGCGATCGTCGCGTCCATCGAAGCCGACCGGGCCGCGGGCGTGGAGTACGACCTGGTCATGTTCGGCAACGAGTCCGCCGACTCCGGCAACTACCAGGTAGGCATCCGCGTCGCGCATGCGCTCGGAGTTCCCTGCGTGACCGGCCTCAAGGGCATCACCGTCGCGGACGGGCGCGCGCGCTGCGAGCAGGAGGTCGCGACCGGCCGCGACGTCTACGACGTCCCGCTCCCGGCGGTGGTCACGGTCAAGGAGGGGCTGAACCTCCCGCGATACCCGTCCGTCCCCGGCCGCCTGCGCGCGAAGCGAAAGCCGCTCGAGACGCGGGCTCCGCAGCGCCGCGATCCCGGCGTCGAGAAGGTCCGGCTGAAGCTGCCCGAGGGACAGGCCAGCCAGGCCGAGATCCTCGGCCACGGGCCCGACGCGGCGCCGGCGGTCGTGGACGTCCTGCGCCGAGCGGGGCTGGTCGCGTGACCCTCGTCTGGATCGACCACCAGGACGGCGCGCCGGACGACGTCTCGCTCCAGGCCGTCGCGATGGCGCGAGGGCTCGCATCCGGCGGGCCGGTGCACGCGCTCGCCGCCGGGCCGGGCGCGGGGGATGCCGCCGGCGTGCTCGGCGAGCACGGCGTGACGACGCTGCACGTGCCCGAGCACGAGGTGTTCGGCACGCACGCCCCCGCCGCGCTCGGCCGGGCGCTCACCCAGCTCGCGAGCCGGATCGGCTCGAGCGTCCTCCTCGCAGCCGGGACGGAGCGCGGCAACGAGGTGCTCGCGCACGCGGCCGCCATCGCCGACCAGCCGCTCGCGGCGAACTGCACGGCCGCGGCGGCCGGCGACCCGCTCACCGTGACGCGCGTGCGCTGGGGCGGGAGCCTGCTCGAGGAGGCACGCGTGCACGGTACGACGAAGCTGCTCACGGTCGCGCCGCACGCCGTCGAGGCGTCGGCCGCGGGCACGGGCGCGGCCGGCGTGGAGGCCTTCTCGCCGGAGCTGACGGAGGCCGACACGGCGGTGCGTGTCGTCGAGCGGGTGTCGAGCGACACCGGCGGCGGCGTCTCGCTGGCCGAGGCGAAGTTCGTCGTCAGCTGCGGCCGCGGCGTCGGCTCGCCCGAGGGCTTCGCGCCGGCCGAGGAGCTGGCGGCACTGGTGGGCGGCGCGGTCGGCTGTTCGCGCGCCGTGACCATCGCCGGCTGGCGCCCGCACACCGACCAGGTCGGACAGACGGGGACGAAGATCGCACCGGAGGTGTACCTGGCCTGCGGCATCAGCGGGGCGACGCAGCACATGGCCGGATGCAAGGGCGCAAAGCGGATCATCGCCGTCAACACCGATCCCGAGGCGCCGATCATCTCGCACGCCGACTACGCGGTGATCGGCGACCTCCACGAGGTGATTCCCGCGATCGCGGCCGAGCTGCGGAAGGCGGGAGCGGCATAAGCACCGTCGGGCTGATTGCGCTACTCGCCGCGATCGGGGCGGGTGCGGGCATGTTCGCGCTGCGAGCCCGGCTGCTGGTTCGCATCATGCGGCTCGGCAGGCCGGCGCCGCGATTCGACGACATCCCCGAGCGCGTTCGCCAGGAGGCCGTGATTGCGATCGGCCAGCGCAAGCTGCTCCAGCGGCTGGGCCCGGGCCTGATGCACGCGTTCATCTTCTGGGGCTTCATCGTGCTGTTCCCGACCATCGTCATCGCGATGATCGGCGCGGTCGACAAGGGAGCCACGCTGCCATGGCTGGGGCGTCAGGGCTGGTTCGCGACGCTGGTGGACGTGTTCGCCGTGCTGGTGTTCCTGAGCGTCTGCGCCGCGTTCTTCATCCGCAAGGTGCAGCGGCCGGCGCGCTTCGAGGGGAGCCACCTCGGCGAGGCCGACCTGATCCTCGCCTGGATCGCGGGCATCGTCACGACGCTGCTGCTCTGGCACGCGGCGCGCATAGCACTCGACCTCAACGAATGGCCGGCGTCGTGGTCGCCGGTCGCGAACGGGCTGTCGAACCTGTTCGGCGCCGGGCAGCCGACCGAGACCCTCGAGCGCGCGCTCGTCTGGGCGCACGTCCTGCTGATCCTCGGGTTCCTCGCATACCTGCCGTACTCGAAGCACCTCCACATCATCACGGCGGTGATCAACGTGTTCTTCGGCCGCACGAGCGCCCGCGGCCGGCTCGAGCCGCTGGTCTTCGACGACCCGGACGTGCCCGAGGAGGAGATCCGGATGGGCGCGGGGACGCTGACCGACATGACGTGGAAGCAGATGATGGACACCGTCACCTGCACGGAGTGCGGCCGCTGCCAGGAGGTCTGCCCCGCGTGGAACACCGGCAAGGCGCTGTCTCCGAAGCTCCTGATCATGGGCCTGCGCGACCACATGCTCGAGCAGGGGCCGAAGCTCCTGGCCGGTGACGAGAGCGCGGACGCCGTGCCCTTGGTGCCGAACGCGGTCACCGACGAGGTGGTGTGGGATTGCGTTACGTGCGGCGCGTGCGTGCGCGAATGCCCGGTCTCGATCGAGCACATCGACCACATCGTCGACCTGCGCCGGCATCTTGTGATGGCAGAGGCGCGGTTCCCGGCGGAGGCAGACCCGATGATGCGCGACATCGAGCGCGCGTCGAACCCCTGGGGCAAGGCCCAGCAGGACCGGGCCGACTGGGCGGAGGGGCTCGGCGTGCGAGTGCTCGAGCCGGGCGAGGCGCCGCCCGAGGTCCTCTACTGGGTCGGCTGCGCCGCGTCGTTCGACGAGCGCGCGAAGCAGACGGCCGTTTCGACGGCGAAGCTGCTGCAGGCGGCGGGCGTCGACTTCGCCATCCTCGGGCCGCGCGAGTCGTGCACCGGGGACCCGGCACGTCGCATGGGAAACGAGTACGTGTTCCAGGCATTCGCGGCCGAGAACGTCGAGACGCTGAACGACGCGGGCGTGACGAAGATCGTCGCCAGCTGCCCGCACTGCTTCAACACGCTGGGCAACGAGTACCCGGACTTCGGCGGGCGCTACGAGGTGATGCACCACACCGAGCTGCTGGCCGAGCTGGTGCGTGACGGCCGGCTGTCAGCGACGGCCGGGACAGAGGAGATCACGTACCACGACTCCTGTTACCTGGCGCGCCACAACGACGTGATCGCCGATCCGCGAACGCTCGTGGAGGCCGTCGGGACTCCGGTCGAGATGCGAAACAGCGGCAAGCGCACGTTCTGCTGCGGCGCCGGGGGCGCGCACATGTGGATGGAGGAGCGCGGGAGTGCGATCAACGAGGAGCGGGTGCGGCAGGCGACCGAGACCGGGGCCACGACGCTCGCTGTGGCATGCCCGTTCTGCACCGTGATGCTCGAGGACGGCGTGCGGACGAGCGGGAGCGACCTGCGCGTTGCGGACGTCGCGACGCTGCTGGCCGAGAGCATCGGGAGCAACGATCACGGTGGTGATGAGCCCGCAGGGGGGCCTGCCCCCTCCGGGGGCTGACCCGGCAGCCCCACCACCGACGAATGAGCGCCACAGACGCCGCCCTTGGCCGGCCGGGTCAGACCCTGCGGGTCAGACCCGCAGGCGACCCGTCCGTGGTCGCGCCAGGTAACGGGTCTGCCCCCTCGGGGGGCTGACCCGGCAGCCCCACCACCGACGAATAAGTGCCACAGACGCCGCCCTTGGCCCGCCCGCTCAGTCCGTGGGGCCCTCGCCGGCCGCGGAGCCCTCGTGGCGGGGCAGGCCATCCTCCGGCAGCTCGTACCAGTCGCCCTTCTGGCTGGTGAACCAGTGCGCCGCGGTGTGGACGCCGGTCTCACCGTCCACCGTCCCCGCCGCGATCGCGACGTACCCGCGCCCCGGCGCGTCCCAGAACAGGCTCGACCCGCACTCACCGCAGAATCCTCGCCTCGCGCGCGCGTCGCTGCGCGGGCTGTCGACCCAGCGCAGGCCGCGCTGCTCGGTCAGGACGAGCGCATCCCGCGCGGCGGCGGTGCTCTGAGCCGGGGCCCCGTGCCATCGGCGGCACTCCTCGCAGTGGCACACGAGCACGTGGCGCAGCGGCCCGCGCACCTCGTAGCGAACCGCCCCGCAGAGGCATCCGCCGGTCGCGGTCACGCCGTGCCGGCGAGGTCGATCACCACGCGCGTCGCCTCGCCGGTGCGGACGGCGTCGATGCCGGTTCCGACCTCGTCAAGCGTCAGGCGGTGCGAGATCAGCCGGTCGAGCGGAAGCGTCCCACGCCGGTAGGCATCGAGGATCAGCGGGAAGTCGCGGTCGGGTCGAGCCGATCCGTAGATCGAGCCCAGCACCCGCCGCTCCATGCGCGGGATCGAGAGCGCGGGCAGCGAGAGCTCGGCGTCGGCGCGGGGGATGCCGGCCATCACCGCGGCCCCCCGCTTGCGGGTGGAGAGGAACGCCGCTCGCATCTGCGCCGGCCGCCCCGTGCACTCGATCGCGTAGTCGACGCCGCCGCCGCTCGCGCGCACCACCTCCTCCGCGACCTGCTCGGGCTCGCCGCGCCACGGCACCGTGGCCGTCGCGCCGAGCTGCTCCGCCCGCTCGAGCCGCTCCTCCCGCCGGTCGATCGCAACGACGGTCGACGCGCCGGATGCGACCGCTCCCATCACCGCCGACAGGCCGGTGCCGCCGGCGCCGATCACCGCCACGCGATCTCCGGGGCGCACCCCGGCGGTGCGCCACACGGCGCAGACCCCGCTGGTCACGGCACAGCCGAGCAGCGCGGCCACCTCGAACGGCACATCGGCGGGGATCCGGACGCACGAGCGCGCGGGGACGACCGCCCGCTCCGCGAACGAGGACAGGAAGCAGTAGTGGTGCACCTCGGCGCCGCCGAAGCGCAGCCGGGTGGTGCCGTCGAGCAGCCCGCCGGCCAGCATCAGCGGCCACGCGGTGCCGCACAGGTGCGGCAGGTCGCGCAGGCACTCCTCGCAGGTTCCGCAGTACGGCGCCCACGACAGGGCGACGTGGTCGCCGGCCGCGAGATCCTCCACCCCCTCGCCGACCTGCTCGACCACCCCCGCACCCTCGTGCCCGGGCACGATCGGCGCGGGCACGTCGACCGTGCCGTCGAGCACGTTCAGGTCGTCCTTGCACACCCCGGTCGCGTGCAGTCGGACGAGCGCCTCGCCGGGCCCGGGCGGCTCCAGCTCGAGCTCGACCACGCGCAGCGGCGTGCCCGGCGCGGGAAGCATCGCCGCACGCGTGCCGGTCGCGCTCATGCGGCCACCAGGCGCTCGAGCTGCCGCTCGAGGCCGAAGTCGCCCGCGTCGACGATCTCGAGCGGCAGCTCGAGCAGCGCGGCGGCGCGCCCGGCGCACGCCTCCAGCTCCGGCGTCCGCCGCTGCGCCAGCCAGATCACCCGCGTGTAGGAGTGGAAGTAGTCGTCGCGGAGCTCGGGGTGCCGGTCGAGCCCGAGCGAGCGCCAGACCGTGCGCTCGAACGTGCGGGCCAGGAAGTCGGTCAGGAAGTAGGTGCCCGGCTGCTCCGCCAGCGCCGCGGCGACGCCGGACCGGGAGAACACGTCGTAGCAGTGGTCGCCCTGGAGGCGCTCGACGCCGCGCGACGCCAGCTCGCGGTCGAGCGCTCCGTAGCTGCCGCAGTCGGCATACGCGACCGCCAGGCGGTCGTACCGGCCGGCCAGCCCGTCGAGCAGCTCCCCCACCGCCGGGGCGATCCGCTCCGGCCGGTTGTGCAGCTCGGGCGGCAGCGGGTGCACGTCGACCTGCCAGCCGCGCCGCTCGGCGATCGCGGTCACGTGCAGGGCGAGCGCTCCGCATGCCACGACGCCGGCCCTCATCCCGGGAACGCCAGCTCGTCCATGAACATGTCGTTGAAGTCGGCGCGGCCGGACAGCTCGACGTACTCCACCTCGTCGAGGATGGCGTCGGCCGCAGCCCGCTCGCGCAGCGACAGCGCCGCCATCTTGGCGCCCTCGCCCGCGACGTTGCCCGCCGAGACGATTCGCGGCAGCGCCATCTTCGGCACGAGGCCGATCCTCACGGCGCTCGACGGTGAGAGGTAGGAGCCGAAGCTGCCCGCAAGAAGCACCTGGGCGATGTCCGCGACATCGATGCCGAGCTCCTTCATCAGGATCGTCCATCCGGTCGCGATCGAGGCCTTCGCGAACTGCAGCTCCCGCACGTCGCGCTGCGACAGGTATACGGAGTTCGCCGGGTCCTCACCGCGCCAGGCCAGCACGAACACGCGCTCCTGCCCGACGGCGACCAGCCGCTTCGACAGCTCGGGGTGCAGCTCGGCCGCCTGCTCGTCCGGGATGAAGCGCCCGGAGTGGTCGAGCAGCCCGGCGGAGACGAGCTGCGCAACGGCGTCGACCAGGCCCGACCCGCACATGCCGACCGGAGCCGTGTCGCCGATCACCTCCAGCGTGAGGCCCTCGTGGTCGATCGCGACACCCTCGATCGCGCCCTCGGCCGCGCGCATGCCGCACCGGATCTGCGCCGCCTCGAACGCCGGCCCGGCCGGCGCGGCCGTCGCGACCACGCGCTCGCTCGACCCCAGCGCGATCTCGGAGTTCGTGCCGACGTCGATGAACAGGCGGATCCGCCGGTCGCGCGTGAGCCCGGTGGCCAGCATGCCGGCCACGATGTCGCCGCCGACGTACGCGCCCAGGGCCGGGAACACCGCCGCCGGTGCCCGCGGGTGTGCGCGCACGCCGAAGTCCGATGCCTGCGCCGGCGGCAGGCGCCGGGCCGTGATGATGAACGGCGACATGCCGAGCGGCTCGGGGTCGATGCCGAGCGCGAGCTGCATCATCGTCACGTTGCCGCACACCACGATCTCGTAGACCTCGTGCGGCGCCAGCTGGGCCTCCGCGCACACCTCGCCCGCCAGCTCGCTCATCGTCTCGTGGGCGCGCTGCTGGAGCATCTCCAGCGCGTCCGGGTCCATCATCGTGGCCGACACGCGGGAGATCACGTCGGCGCCGAACGGCTGCTGGCGGTTCAGCATCGAGCGCACCGCGAGCGGCTGCCCCGTCGAGAGATCGAGCAGGGTGGCCACCACGGTCGTCGTGCCCAGGTCGAACGCGATCGCATGGCGCCTGCCGGTCGTGTCCCCGGCCTCGACGTCGATCAGCATGTCGTCGCAGATCACCGCCGTGACCTTGTAATTCGCCTGGCGGAGGGTGCGGCCGAGGTCGCGCACGGCGCCCAGCTCAGCGCGCAGCTCGAAGTCGTCGACGGCGGCAAGGACACGCTCGAGATCGCTGGCCTGGTCCTCCAGCGACGGCTCCTCCAGCTCCAGGTACCGCTTCTGCACAGCCGGCCGCAGGATCACGTGGCGGCCCACACCGACCAGCGCGGCCTTGGGGCGCGTCTGCAGCGGCGGCACGTCGATCTCCAGGTCGTGCGTGGCCAGGGCACGGCAGGCGAGCCGCCAGCCGCCGTTCAGCTCGTCCGGCGTGAAGGCGCGGGGGTCGAGCGTGTCGATCGGGACGCTGCCCGATGCGATGCGCACCTTGCACTTCTTGCAGGTGCCGTGGCCGCCGCACGTGGAGTCGATGGCGATGCCGTTCCAGCTGGCGCCGTCGAAGACCGTCGTTCCGGCGGGCACGCGAACCTCGCCGCCGTCCGGCCGGAACGTCAGGCGGACGCGGCCGGTGCCGACGTCGGTGGTTTCGGGGTCTGCTGCCAAGACCGGCTTACCCGGCGGCCGCAGCCGCCTGCTTCGCGCGATGGTCGGCGATCCAGCGGGTGCCCCACTCGTCGTCGCCGAGCAGGAAGTCAGCCGCGCGCACCGCCTCGACGACCTGCGGAGCGCGAGCGTCCATGATGGCGCTGGTCAGTCCGTGGCTCTTCGCGATGCCCAGGAACATCGCGTTCAGCGCATGGCGGCCGGGAAGGCCGAAGGACGTGTTCGAGGCGCCGCACGTCATGTTCACGCCCAGGTGCTCGCGCACGAGCCGCGCCGTCTCCAGGAACAGGGTCACCGCTCGCGGCTCCGCCCCCACCGGCATCGCCAGCGGGTCGATGACGACGTCCTCCGGCGGGATGCCGTGGTCCCCGGCCGCCGAGACGATCTTCCTTGCGACCTCGAGCCGGCGCTCCGGCTCCATCGGGATCTCGTCGTCGTTGGCGAGGCCGATCACGGCGGCGCCGTGGCGCGCGACGATCGGCAGGATCAGCTCGAGCCGCTCGTCCTCGCCGGTGACGGAGTTGACGAGCGCCTTGCCCTGGTAGACCGACAGACCGGCCTCGAGCGCCTCGATCACCGAGGAGTCGATGCACAGCGGCAGGTCGGTCAGCCGCTGCGCCAGCGGCACCGCCTGGCGCATCAGCTCGATCTCGTCGGCCAGCGGGTCGCCGACGTTGACGTCGAGCACGTCGGCTCCCCCGGCGACCTGCTCTGCGACGTCGATCTCGATCTGGGACAGGTCGTTCGCCTGCAGCTGCGCCTGGAACGCCTTGCGCCCGGTCGGGTTAATGCGCTCGCCGATCACGCAGAACGGCGCACCGTCGCCGATCACGACCGTCGTTGCCGCCGACTCAAGAACCGTCCGCATGCCAATCCTTCCTGCCGGGGGTGGTCCGCTCGATCGTCACGCGGGAATCGTCGCGGCCTCGCCGCGAATCTGCGTCAGCCACTCGGCGGAGCGCTCCACGCCGCCGAACGGGAAGATGTGCAGCCCGCGGAACAGGCTGCCCGGGTCGTCGATCGTGGAGCGCGCGATGCCCTCGGCGACGTCGTCGGGCCTCCACTGCCGCGTGGTGGCCAGACGGAACAGCCCGCCCGATTTCTTGCGCAGCACCTCGACGGACGGCCCGATCCCGCACGCCAGGGCGTACTTGAGCAGCGTCGCGGGGGACGTGACGCCGGGGATGCCGGCAATGATCGGCAGCCGGTTCCCGCGCTGGCGAAGGTCGCGCTCCCAGGCGACATAGGGCTCGGCGGCGAGCGCGAACTGGGTGACGATCCGCAGCTCGATGCTCGACGATTCGGCGAACGCGTTCTTCTCGCGGATCGCCTCGAGCGCTGCGTCGGGGGGGATGTCGGGGCTGCCCTCCGGATGCCCTGCGACGCCCGCGCGGGCGATGCCGTGCTGCTCGAGCAGGCCCGAGCGGAGGACGTCGAGCGAGCTCGCGTATTCGCCCGCCAGCTCCTTGGCCCCGCCCGCGATGACGAGGACGTCGTCCACGGCCGCGCCGTCGACCAGCCGGCCGAGCAGGTCGTCAAGGGCTGCGCGCCCGGCAATCGTACGGGCGGTCAGGTGCGGCACGGGTGCGTACCCGGCGGCGCGCACCGCCTTTGCCGCCGCGACCAGATTCAGGGGATCGGCGCCGGGAAGCGACGTGATGTACACGGCCGTGCCGGCAGGCAGGTCGCCCGGCGCGAGGCCCGCGGCGTGCCGCGGCGTCACCTCCACGCTGGCATTCGAGGCGAGCTCGCGCAGCCGGTCGCCGAGATCCGTCACGCCGTCGCCGCCGCGGAGCGGCGGTTCTCGATCAGCGACTTCGCAAGCCGCACCGCCGTGGACGCGTCGGCGGCATACCCGTCGGCCCCGACGGCGTCGGCGTACTCCTGCGTCACCGGCGCACCGCCGACCATCACGATCACCTTGTCGCGCAGGCCCGACTTCTCGAGCGCGTTGATGTTCGCCTTGAACATCGGCATCGTGGTCGTCAGGAACGCGGAGAAGCCGACGATGTCCGGCTCGTGCTCCTGCACCTGCTCCACGAACTTCTCCGGCGCGACGTTGACGCCGAGGTCGTGCACCGTGAAGCCGGCGCCCTCGAGCATGATGTTGACCAGGTTCTTGCCGATGTCGTGGACGTCGCCCTTGACCGTGCCCATCACGAACGTGCCGATCGGCTTCGCACCCGTCTCGGCGAGCAACGGCCGCAGGATGTCGAGCGCCCCCTGCATTGCCCGTGCGGCGATCAGCATCTCGGGAACGAAGAAGTCGCCGCGCTCGAACCGGGCGCCCACCTCCTCGAGCGACGGGATCAGCGCGTCGTACAGGAGCGTCTCGGGATTCATGCCCATCTCGAGACCCTCGTTCGTCAGATCCTTGACGGTCGGCGCGTTGCCGACCAGCGTGTTGTCGAACAACCCCTGGAGGATCTCGTCGGTCGTCATGCCGCTCCCTTCGTTGCCGGCCGGTGCCCCAGCCGCGCCGACAGTGATGTCGTCTCTCCCGTCAACAGTATCCCGAACTCATTCAGCCGCTCCGGCGGCATGCGCATCTCCGGCCCCGAGATGCTGACGGCGGCCAGCGCCCGGCCGTCGGCACCGAGCACCGGCGCCGCCACGGCGACGAGGCCCGGCTCCAGCTCCGACACGGCAGTGGCGTACCCGCATGCCCGGACGGTATCGAGCTGCGCGAGCAGGGCCGACCGGTCGGCGATCGTCCGGGGCGTGAACCGCTCGAGCGTCCCTCTGGTCAGCCGGGCCGCCCCGAACGCGAGCAGCACCTTGCCCACCGCCGTGCAGTGATGCGGCAGGCGCCGGCCCACCCAGTTGGTGGTGCCGAGGAAGTGGCGGCTGTCGACCTGCGCGAGGTAGCGCTCCTGGCCACCGGCCACGGGCACCGCGAGGTCGATCGTCTCGCCGGTCTCCTCGCCGAGGCGCTCGAGCGCCGGCTGGCAGAGCGTGACCACGTCGTCCTCGCTGACCCCCCGGCGCGCCAGGCCGAGCAGCACGGGGCCGGGCCGCACACCGCCGCGGCCGCCGCTTCGCTGCACGAGCCCCTGGCGCTCGAGCGCGGACAGGGCGCGCGACACGGTGCTCTTGGGAAGCCCCGCGGCCTCGGCCAGCTCTCCGACGCTGCTCGAGTCCTCGCTCTCGACGACGAGAACGAGCAGCTGTGCGGCGCGGTCGATCGCCTGGGTTCCAGTCTGCATTGATTTTCGGCTCATCATGTGGAACGATCGTTCCACATCTCACCATCTTAGGGAGCGCAGGAATGTTCGTCAACAGGATGCCGCGGTACGAGATCCTCTCGCAGGACGCCATGGCGACCCTCGACAAGGGCTGGCGGCGGATCGTCTCGGAGATCGGGGTGGAGTTCGTGCTCCCGGAGGCCGTCGAGATCTTCGCGCAGGCAGGCCAGAAGGTGGACGGGCCGAACGTGAAGCTCGACCCCGAGTTCGTGCTGGAGCAGGTCGCCAAGACACCGCGCGAGTTCGACGTGCAGGCGCGCAATCCAGAACGAAGCATCCACATCGGCGGCGACCACATGGCGTTCTCCGCGGTATACGGACCGCCGTTCGTGCGCGAGGGGGACGACCGCCGGGAGGCGACGATGCAGGACTTCGAGCGGCTGACGATGCTGTCCCAGGCGTTCGACGAGCTGGACTCGGCCGGCGGCACGATCTGCGAGCCGAACGACCGCCCGCTCGACTCCCGGCACCTCGACATGGTCTTCGCGCTGCAGACGCTCACCGACAAGCCGTACATGGGGTCTGTCACCTCCGGCCCGAACGCCGCCGACACGGTGCGGATGACGGAGATGCTGTTCGGCGGCCGCGAGGCGATCGAGCAGAAGCCCGCCGTGATCTCGCTGATCAACGCCAACTCGCCGCTGCGCTACGACGACCGCATGCTCGCAGCGATGTTCGAGTACGTGCGGGCCGGGCAGCCGGTCGTGATCACGCCGTTCCTGCTGATGGGCGCGATGTCGCCGGTGTCTATCCCGGCAACCCTCGTGCAGCAGATCGCAGAGGGCCTCGCCGGGATCGCACTGGCGCAGCTGATCAGGCCGGGCACGCCGGTGATCTTCGGGTCGTTCCTCTCCAACACGGACATGCAGTCCGGGTCACCCAGCTTCGGCACGCCGGAGTCGGCGCTCGGGCTGTTCTGCACCGGCCAGATCGCGCGGCACTTCGGGCTGCCCTGGCGGTCGGGCGGGGGCTTCACGTCCAGCCAGACGGTGGACGCGCAGGCGGCGTACGAAGCGGCGATGACGATGATCCCGACGTTCCTCGCAGGGACGAACTGGGTCATGCACTCGGCCGGCTGGCTCGAATCGGGCCTGGTGTCCTGCTACGAGAAGTTCGTCGTCGACATCGAGGTGCTGCGGATGCTGCGCGAGGAGTTCACGCCGCTCGAGGTGGACGAGGCGTCGCTCGCGTTCGGCGCGCACGAGGAGGTCGGCGCCGGCGGGCACTTCCTGGGCGCGGCGCACACGCTGGAGCGATTCCGGGACTGCTTCTACCGGCCGCTGCTGTCGTCGACCGAGAACTTCGAGCGCTGGAAGCGGTTGGGCGGCCGCGATGCGACCGCTCGCGCCGGCGAGATCTGGCGGCAGAAGCTCGAGGAGTACGAGCCGCCCGCGATCGACCCGGGGCTGCGGCAGCAGCTCGCGGAGTACGTGACCCGGCGGCGAGCCGAGCTCGGCGACTAGGCCGCGGTAGCGTTCACGGGTGGCAATTGCCATCGACAGCGCGGAGCTTCCCTACTTCGATGTCGGCGATCCGCGGTTCTCGGTGTCCTCGCGGGATGTCCGGGAGGCGCGAGCGCGCAGCTGGTGCGCACGCACGCCGTTCGGCCTGGCGGTGCTGCGATACGACGAGGTGAGCACGCTGCTGAAGGACCGCCGGCTCCGCCAGGGCAGCTTCGCGTGGCCTGCGCAGAACGGGATCGAACACGGCGCGCTGGCCGAGTGGTGGTCGGAGATCATGCTCAGCAAGGAGGGCGACGACCATCGCCGCCTCCGCAAGCTGGCGAACCCGGCGTTCTCGCGAGCGCTGATCGAGCGGATGGTGCCGGAGTTCCAGGCACTCGCAGCGGAGCTGATCGAGGCCTTCGCGGCGGACGGGCGCTGTGAGTTCGTCTCGCAGTTCGCCGAGCCGTACGCGGCGCGAGTGCTCTGCAAGCTGCTCGGCATGGACGAGGGCCGGTGGGACGACCTCTCGCGATGGTCGACCGACCTGGGCCTGTCGTTCGGCGTCACGATCCGCGAGGACCTCGACCGGATCGAGTCCGCGCTCGCGAACCTCTATGGGGTGTCCGACGAGCTGATCGCCGAGCGGCGGGCGCAGCCGGGGGACGACGTCGTGTCGAGCCTCGTGCAGGCGCATGACGGCGAGGAGGGCCGGCTGTCGGACATCGAGCTGCGGGCGATGGTCTCGCTGATCATCTTCGGCGGGATGGACACGACCAAGAACCAGCTGGGGCTGGCGATGCAGCTGTTCGTCGACCACCCGGAGCAAGGTGCGCTCCTGGCCGAGCGGCCGGAGCTCGCTCCAAACGCGGTCGAGGAGCTGATCCGCTGGAACCCGACCGTCATGTGGGCGACTCGCCGGACGACCGAGCCCGTGGAGTTGAACGGCGTCGAGATCCCGGCGGGCACCACGCTTCACCTGCTCTCGTATCCGGCGAACACGGATCCGCTCGCCGTCGGCGAGGGCGCGCGGTTCGACATCACCGCCGAGCGGCCGCCGCACTTCGGCTTCGGCGGCGGCGCGCACCACTGCATCGGCCACTGGCTCGCGCGCATCGACATGCGGGAGGCGCTGCCGCTGATCGCACGGCGCATGCCGAACCCCCGGTACGACGGCGAGCCGGTCGTCCGGCCGGTGAGCGGGCTGACCGGGCCGGTGCGGTTGCCGGTCGTCTTCGACGTGGAGGCCGGCGCGTGAGGGTGGAGGTGGACGCGGCGACGTGCCAACACCACGGCCAGTGCATGATCGAATGCCCCGAGGTCTTTCAGCTGGTCGGGGCGGACGAGCTGCGCTACGTTGCCGCTCCGGACGACGCGCTGCGGGCGGACGTCGAAGCCGCGGCGGACGCGTGCCCGACGCAGTCGATCACAGTGTCCGACTGATCGGCGGCCGCGCGGGGTGTGCCAAACCCGTCACGATTGGCCGCGACCCACTCAAACGACTTGGTCTCCGAGAATTGGGGGCGGCGTCGATCCCGGGCAACCAAGCGGTCGCCCGTCACGATCCCGTCAAGGAACGCACACGCCGGCCTGGTACGACTTGGTCTCCAATAATTGGGCGTGGCGTCACGGCAGGCGCCGCCACGCCGTTCGCGACGCTCCTAGACGGCGGCGTGCAGCCCCAGCGCTTCGCGCATCGCCGACGTGTGGGCCGG
>DASWRM010000054.1 GCA_036403155.1 Gaiellales bacterium
TGGAAGAACTACCA
The DNA here is from genome assembly GCA_036403155.1 of Gaiellales bacterium. Taxonomy (GTDB): domain Bacteria; phylum Actinomycetota; class Thermoleophilia; order Gaiellales; family JAICJC01; genus JAICYJ01. The sequence continues at coordinate 15 of DASWRM010000054.1, forward strand.
CTACCCGAACAACCACCCCGCCTGCACCTTCTGGTACCACGACCACGCGGTCGGCATCACGGCGGAGAACGCCTACTTCGGGCTCGCGGCCATGTACCAGCTCCACGACCCGCTCGAGCAGAGCCTCGGCCTGCCGAGTGGCGCCTACGACGTGCCGCTCATCATCAAGGATGCGATGTTCGCAACCGACGGCTCGCTGATCTTCGACGACCACGACCATTCGGGACTGTTCGGTGACGTGATCCTCGTGAACGGGGCGCCCTGGCCCGCCATGCGCGTGGAGCGGCGCAAGTACCGCTTCCGCATCCTGAACGGGTCGATCTCGCGCTCCTACCGGCTGCGGCTGTCGACAGGCGAGCCGCTCACGATGATCGCCACCGACAGCGGGTTCGGCCCCGTCCCGCAGCCGGTCGGCGACTTCCGCATCGGCATGGCCGAGCGCTACGAGATGGTGATCGACTTCTCGAAGTACCAGATCGGGCAGCGCGTCGTGCTGCAAAATCTGCGGCCGAAGAACAACGTCGAGTACGCCAACACCGACAAGGTCATGGCCTTCGACGTCGTCGCCGAGCCCTCGACGCTGAACGGGAACACGATCCCGGCTCAGCTCAACCCCGGGTCGCCCACCATGGCCCTCAAAGAGGCGGACGCCGTCACGACGCGCACGTTCGAGTTCGTGCGTCAGAAGGGCGAGTGGACGATCAACGGCCATACGTGGGCCGATGTCATCGCGAGCAACTACACGCTTGTCGAGGCGCAGGTGGGGGCCAACGACGTCGAGATCTGGCAGTTCAAGAACACCAGTGGCGGGTGGTTCCACCCGGTGCACATCCACCTGATCGACTTCAAGCTCCTCGACCGCAACGGCAAGCCGCCGTTCGACTACGAGAAGGCGCCCAAGGACGTGCTCTACCTCGGCGAGAACGAGACGGTACGCATGATCGGTCGCTTCGACAGGCAGGTCGGCCGCTACATGATGCACTGCCACAACCTCGTCCACGAGGATCACGACATGATGGTCCAGTTCGAGGTCGGCACCGGCGGCCACGATCCGATCACGAGCGATCCGGCCCGCAACGGCCCGGCTCCGGCGGCCTAGGCGTGGAGGCCATGAGCGCTCAGATCCGCCGGCCGGCGCCGGCAGCCGATGCCTCTCTGGGTGCCGCGGTCCTGGGCGCCCTGGCGGGCCTGTCCGGCCTGGCCGCCGGGATCCACCTCAGCGTCGCGCCCGAGCACTTCGACGAGTGGTGGGGCTACGGAGCGTTCTTCCTGGCGGCTGCCGCCGGGGAGTGCGCGCTCGTCGTCGCGCTCGCATTGCGGCCGCGCTCGTGGATCATCCAGACGGCAATCTGGACGACTCTCGCGACGATGCTGATGTACCTGGTGAGCCGCACTGCCGGGATCCCGCTGGGGCCGCAGAAGGGGGTCGTCGAGACGGTCGACCTGCCGGGGCTCGCCGCCACGGCCGCCGAAGGAGCAGTGGTCGTCGTGCTCTGCCTCCTGCTGGCGGGGCGGGAGCGCCGCCTCACGCTGAACGCGCTCGGGCTCAGCGGCGTGGCGCTCTGGGTGGCCGCGTTCACCGGGGCGCTGGTGCCGCCGGCACAGCCGATCGCGAGCCCCCATGCCGCACATGCCGCCGCGGCGCCGCCGCACATGACGATGGGCGTGCCGTTCATCCCGGACAGCGTTCGCAACGCGCCGCGCGTGCCGGGTGACGGGTAGGACGCCGGTCGCCGCGCGCCGATCGCGCGCCGGCGTCGTGGCGGTGGGCGCGCTGCTGTGCGTGGTCCTCGCGGTGCTTCTCCGCGGCTACGTCGCGGAGCCGTTCGCGATCCCCTCCGAGAGCATGGAGCCGACGTTGCGACCCGGCGATCACGTGCTCGTCGAGAAGCTGTCCTACCGCTTCGGCGCGCCCGAGCGCGGCGACCTGGTCGTGTTCAGGGCGCCGGGCGAGGACGCGCTGGCGGTCAAGCGCATCGTCGCTCTGGCAGGTGATCGCGTGGCGATCGAGGACGGCGTCCTCGCCGTCAACGGGCGGCTGCAGAAGGAGGCTTATGTCGACCACCGCCAGGTCGACTCCGTCTACTTCGGGCCCGTCGTCGTGCCGCGCGGCGACGTCTTCGTGCTGGGCGACAACCGCGCCGACTCGCACGACTCGCGGGATTACGGGGCCGTGCCCCGGCGGTCGCTGGTCGGCCGCGTGCTGGTCAGGCTCTGGCCCGTATAAACCGGTCAGGCACCGAGGCGCATAAACCGGGGTCAGGCACCGAGGCGCATAAACCGGGGTCAGGCACCGAAATATGCGCCAATTTCAAATTGGCGCATATTTCGGTGCCTGACCCCGGTTTATGCGCCTCGGTGCCTGACCCCGGTTTATGCGCCTCGGTGCCTGACCCGGTTTATGCGCCTCGGTGCCTGACCCCGGTTTATGCGCCTCGGTGCCTGACCC
>DASWRM010000055.1 GCA_036403155.1 Gaiellales bacterium
AATTAGACGACAAACGACAAAAAAAACATACACACTATAAAACACGAGTCGTCATACTAACAGGGTATGGTGATCGCGCCCTCGGCGAGCGACTTGGAGTCGTCGAAGAGCTCGGTCAGGTCGATATCGGAGACCGTGCCCATACCCTCGCAGCGCGGGCACATGCCGCCGGTGATGGAGAAGCTCCGCTTCACTGCGCTGCTGGAACCACGCTCGACAGTGATGGCCCCGGCGCCGTGGGCCGAGGCGACGTTGAAGGAAAACGCCTGGGGTGAGCCGATGTGCGGCTGCCCGAGCCGACTGAAGAGGATGCGCAGCATAGCGTTGGCGTCGGTGGCGGTGCCGACCGTGGAGCGGGCGTTGGCGCCCATCCGCTCCTGGTCGACGATGATCGCGGTCGTCAGGCCGTCGAGCAGGTCGACCTCGGGCCGCGCCAGCGTCGGCATGAAGCCTTGCACGAAGGCGCTGTAGGTCTCGTTGATCAGCCGCTGCGACTCCGCGGCGATCGTGCCGAACACCAGCGAGCTCTTGCCCGAGCCGGAGACGCCGGTGAACACAGTCAGCCGGCGCTTCGGGAGCTCGACGCTGACGTCCTTGAGGTTGTTCACGCGCGCGCCGTGCACGCGGATCAGATCGTGGCTGTCGGCGGCGTGCGGCGCAGGCGACAGCGTGTCCGACCTCGTGTCCGTGCTCATCGTGTCTCCGTCTGTGAGGCGGGGCGCCTTCGCGGTCTCCGTCGGCATCGCCCGGCTCGATCTGACCAGCTTCGAGCAGCACGTCTGGTTCCCTGTCGTCGGCGCGGTCGCGGCAATGGTTGCTGTCTACCTGATCGGCGGGGTCGGCCGGAATGTTGCGGCGCAAGAACCACGGCCTTCACGTCGTCTCAGTCCGTGGAGCCTCCGGCCCCGACCACGCGGCGCGCCCGGCCGATCCCGCGTGGGCGCCGCGGCAAGGACATCCGGATCGTCACCGCCTCGAACAGCTCGACACCGACGGAGAACTGGTCCGGTGGCGCGAGGGCCGGCCGGACTTCGCCGGCCTGCAGCAACGCCTCGACCCCACGGACCGACAAGCCCGGCAGCTCGCGCTCCTCAGCCCGGCCACATAGGGTCCGGTGCGATCCGGCGGTATTCGGCGACCATGCCGGCGAAGTTCTCCTCCGTCGGTAGCCGGTCCGAGCCGGCGGCGAGCGAGGGATCGCGGACCTCGTCGTGGTAGCCGTCCGACCGCATGTGCACGGCCGCGGCGACGAGCCGGCGCACCCGGTACGAGTGTCATGTCAGGCCAGACCGGTGGCGGCGCGCGAACTCATCGGCCCATCCGGAGACCCTGAGGTTCCGGCGAGGGCTATGGGTGTGCCGGCCGGTAGCGGGTCATGCCGAAGACAGTCGCCATCGGGTAGCCGGTCACGGCGGCGGCCTGCGCCCACGTCAGGTCGTATCGATCGAGCAGTTCACGCAGGAGCGCCCTCATGCGGTCAGGACCGACCCGCACACGGTCCTCGGCGACCCTGTGGGCCGCCGTCATCAAGTCCCTGTCGGACAACGTCCTGGGGTCGCGGTACCGCAGCTTCAGCACGTCCACGCTCGAACGATAGCGGGGCGTCACGCTCCAAGTCCCGGTCCGCCACGACGATCACCGTGAGCGCCGTCGACGTGTGCGCGAGCCACCTGGCTGGTCTCGGGTACGCCACCATGGTGGAACTGGTGGTGATGGTCGGCCTGCAGGGCGCGGGGAAGTCGACGTGGGTGCGGGAGCAGATCGCGGACACCCACGTCGTCGTGAGCAAGGACCACTGGCCGAACGCGCGGCGCCGTGAGGCGCGGCAGCGCCGGACCGTCGACGCGCTGCTGTCGACCGGTCACGACGTCGTGGTCGACAACACGAACCCCGCGCTGGAGGATCGCGCGCCGCTGATCGCGGCCGCCCGGGCGAACGGAGCGAGCGTGCGGGCGGTCTACCTGCCGACGCCCCTCGAGCTCTGTCTGGCTCGCAACGAGAGCCGGATGGGCCGGGCGCGGGTGCCGCTCGTGGGGGTGCTCGCCACGGACCGGAGGCTGGTCCCGCCGTCGAGAGGCGAGGGTTTCGACGATGTCGAGGTCGTCCGGGCTTGATGCCCGGGACGGGCTGTCGGAGAGCGATCCTCCCCCGGCGCCGGCTCGTACCGCGAGCCCCGGCGCTCGTCGAGGCCAGGAACGCCGCGACCGCGCCCACGAACTACGGGCCCTGCGCTACGCCGGCCGGCCCCGGCCCGCGCCGGTCAGAGCTCCGCGCGGCGTGTGGCGAGGGTCTCGGCGAGCCGGGCGAGCTTGATGTTGAGCGACTGCGACGCGGACCTCAGGACGTCGAACGCCTCGGTCTCGTCGATGCCGCGGCGCTCCATCAGGATCCCCTTGGCCTGACCGATCACATCCCGGCTGCGCAGGGCCTCCTCGAGCTGGGCCACCTGCAGCTCCGCCCGGCCGGTGGCGAGCGTGCCCGTGAGCGCGGTGGCAGCGTGCGCGGCCAGCACCAGCGCGGCGTCGCGGTCCGCCTCCGCGAGGCCGCCGCGGCGCCGCGAGTAGACGTTGAGCGACCCGATCCGCGGCGGGTCCTGCGCGGGGAACAGGCCGATCGCCATCACGCTCTCGATCCCGAGCTCGGCCGCCGCCGGACCCCACTTCGCGAAGCCCTCCCCGGCGGCCAGGTCCGCCGACAGCGCGATCCCGATGCCCGGGATGCGGCTCGCGTCCAGGCAGGGGCCCTCGTCGAACTCGTTCTGCAGCTCGTCGAGCCGAACGCCCACCGCGTCCGTGGTCGCGGGGGTGTCGAGGGTGCCGTCGGGCGCCCGCAGGGAGACGCTGACGACGTCGGCCCCGGGCACCACCCGCAGAGCGGCCTCGGCGATGCGTTCCAGCACATCCTGCACGGTGGGGGCGTCGAGCAGCTTCTCCGCGAGCGTGACGAACTCGGTGACGACCGGGCCTGGAGGCGCGAGCTCCCCCTGCGGATCACGGGTCGACATCGGCTCTCCTCCCCTCCGACGCGGTACACGGCCGAACCGCCGCCAGCCTACGCACGCCGTCGTCGCACTCTCGCCTACCGACATCGACTCGGCAGCTCGGGCGGGCCGTGGCCG